>JAZBLM010000002.1:0-84156 GCA_037033225.1 Pseudomonadota bacterium | reverse complement strand
ACCGCGCTGGAGACGCTGGAAGATGCCATCCGCAAGATCGACCGCGAGACCCGCGGTCGCTTCAAGGACACCTTCGATCGAGTGAACGCAGGCGTGCAGGCGCTGTATCCGCGCCTGTTCGGGGGCGGGCATGCGTACCTGGAGTTGACCGGCGAGGACCTGCTGGACACCGGCGTGACCATCATGGCGCGCCCGCCGGGCAAGCGGGTCTCGTCGATTTCGCTGCTGTCCGGTGGCGAGAAAGCGATGACCGCCGTCGCGCTTGTTTTCGCGATCTTCCAGCTCAATCCTGCACCGTTCTGCCTGCTGGATGAGGTTGATGCGCCGCTGGACGAAGCCAACGTTGGCCGACTGGCCAACATGGTCAAGGAAATGAGCGAGAAGGTGCAGTTCCTGTTTGTCAGCCATAACAAGGCGACGATGGAAGCGGCCCACCAGCTGTCCGGTGTCACCATGCGCGAGCCGGGGGTGAGCCGCCTGGTGAGCGTGGACCTGGAAGAAGCGGCGCGCCTGGCCGGCGCGGGCTGATACGCGCTCTGCACGGGCAGCTGGTGCATTATTCGTGCCACAACCGGTGCAGAAGCTTCCGCATCGTGCCATCCTTGTCTGAACGTATTTAGCCGGAGACCCATTCGAATGTCCGACACGGCACTGCTGCGCATCGGCATCCTCACCGCCGGCCTGCTCTTGATCGCTGCGATCCTGTTGTTCGGCCGCCCCAGGAAAAAAGCCCAGGGACGTCGCATTGACGGCGAACCCGGAACGGAGGGCCCGCAGCGTCGGGAGCCCAGCCTGGGTGGCACCCGCGCGGAAGATGACACCGCCGACGACGCCAACGCGATGCAGGCGACCGCAGAGGGCGATGGGGCCGAGCCGGGAATGTCCGACGTCGAGCGCAACGCCAACAGCGATCTGGGCAAGCGGGCGAGCCAGGACTTCGACAAGATCGTGTCGCTTTTCGTCGCTGCGCGTGCAGGTGAGGTTCTGCGCGGCGAAGACATCGTCGTCGCCGCCGAGAAGACCGGACTGGTGTTCGGTCATATGAACGTGTTCCACCGGCTCGTGGAAGGGCATCCCGAACGCGGGCCCATCTTCTCGATGGCCAGCATCATGAAGCCCGGCAGTTTCGACATGGCCACGATCCGACAGCTGGAGACGCCTGCGATCGCATTCTTCCTTACCCTGCCGGCGCCGCTGACGGCGCTCGATTCCTGGGAAAAGATGCTGCCCACGGTACAGCGCATGGCCGAGCTGCTGGATGCGGTCGTACTGGATGACAGCCGCAACGCGCTGGGCCGCCAGCGCATCGCCCATATCCGTGACGATCTGCGTGCATACGACCGCCAGCACCAGGCCCCGCCGCTGACCCGCACGCCGCGCTGGTAGATCCGGAACCGCGAAGGGGGCGGCCGCCATCGGTGGCCGGCCGCTGTCAGGGCTCAGCGATTCCTGATAGCTGAGGGAGTGCGCGGGCTCCATGCTGGGCTGCTCGGGGCAGGGGCCGCCCGATGCCCATGCCGATGGGGTGGCTGCACGGCCCGCCGGCATCGGGAGGCCGGCCAATCTGTCGTTATTGACCCGTCCCGTGCGGAGAATTCGAGCCGTGGGCGTCGTTCCGCGTCGCGCTTGGAGCGTTTCCGCTACGCCGCGCGTCACTTCTGGGATAGTTGATTCAGCCCAGTCCGATGGCAGACCGCCCATGAATCAGGTGCCCATAGTCCGTGTAACCGAAATGCTGCTGAGCACATTCGGGATAGCAGCAACCCGCGTCAAGCCACGACGGAACGACGGAGGGAACGTACCTTGGCGCTTTGACGTCACTGACGATGCATGCCGCTCATGGCAGTTGTCGGTGTCATGCAGGCCGCCTGCCGGGTTGCCCCGCAGCGCGCGCCACGTACACCACCGCGGCCGCCACTGGACGCTTGTACCGGAACCTGGCGAGGACCAGCGGCCGGTCGAGATCCTGCGGTCGCCTGGTTCGTCGGGTGAGCAGGTGCAGCACACGGCACCGGCATGCACGGCGCCCTCTGCCGACAGCCGCGCGCTGGAGCGCGTGGGCAGCTGGCTGGCCCAGCCTGCGGGGCTGCCGACAGCCACCGACATCCCCGGGCAGAGTTTCGTCCAGCTGTGGGCGCGTCACCGTTCGCTGATCGGCAGGATCCATCTGCAGGCCGAGCGGCGCCACGACGCCCGCTGCAGCGATCCGGGCGTCCAGCCGCCGCCCTGCGGCGAGGGGAACGATGCCCCGGCCGCGGCTCTGCACCTGTTGCGCGCCCTGGTGGATTGCCAGGCCACCGTGCTGGGACCGCAGGCCGCCGTCTATCCCATTGCGCTGCGCAGGGCATGCCTGCGCCGTCTGCAGCATCTTCTGGAAGCCGAGAGCGCCCGGCAGGGGCTGGGCGGACCGTGGTGGATGGCAAGCTGAGCGCGCCCGCAGCCGGCGGCTGTCGGGACGCTTACTCCCCGGGTTTGGCCGCTGCGGTAGGCGCCTCGCTGCGTGCGCGTCGTACCAGCACCGCTTCGCGATGCGCGATGTACGCGTTGGAGCCCAGGATGATCACGGCGCCAAGCACTGTCCAGCGATCCAGCACCTCATCAAACAGCAGCCACGCAAGCACACTGACCAGCGGCAGCTGCATGAAACTTATCGGCGTCAGCGCGGACACCTCGCCCAGTCGCAGGGCCCGGGTCCACAGCAGCTGACCCAGCGTTCCCATCACGCCGGTCAGGGCCAGCCAGAGCCATGCCATCCCCTCCGGCCACTGCCAGACGAACAGTGCCGGAATCAGGGACAGCGGCACCCAGAAGACATAGGTGTAGAACACGACCGTATCCGCGCCGTCCACACGCGTGAGCTGCTTGATCTGGATAGCGACCAGCGAGCTGAGCAACGCGGCGGCAACCGCGACCAGGCTGCCCAGGCTGAAGCTGCCTGTTCCCGGCCGTACGATGACCAGCACACCGATGAACCCGATGATCACCGCCGCCCAGCGCCGGGCACGTACCGTTTCGCCGAGCCACAGCACGGCGAAGATGGTGACGAACAGCGGCGTGGAGTAGGACAGGGAGACGGCCTGCGCCATCGGCAGGTGGCCCAGTGCCCAGAATGCGCAGAGCATCGAGGCCAGGCCGATGGCACTGCGCACGAAGTACAGCGGCAGCTGCCGGGTCCGCAGCGGCGCGCGTCCACTGCGCATCAGCATCGGCAGCAGGGCCAGCAGGCCGAAGGCATTGCGGAAGAACGCGACCTCCTGGGTCGGCACATGCGCAGTTGCGTAGCGGATTGCCAGTGCCATGATGCCGAACGACAACGTACTGCCCAGCATCAGCCAAGCCGCACGCAGCGGCGGCGCGCTGTGGGCTGTCAGCGGCGCGTTCACCACTGTGCGCCGATCAGCCGCGGCTCCGGTTCGATCGCGACCCCGAACGTATCCAGCACCGAGGCCGAAATGCGACGCGCCAGCGCCAGCAGCTCGGCCCCACTCGCATTGCCGTGGTTGACCAGCACCAGTGCGTGGCCCGGTGCCACGCCCGCATCGCCCTCACGGAATCCTTTCCATCCGCAGTGCTCGATCATCCACGCTGCCGAGACCTTGCGCTGGTCGTCGCGATCGGTGGGATAGACGGGCAGGGCAGGGAAGGACTGCAGCACGACATCGACCTGGTCGTTGGCCAGGATCGGGTTCTTGAAGAAGCTGCCGGCGTTGCCCAGGACATCGGGATCGGGCAGCTTGCGGCTGCGGATCGCGATCACTGCGTTGGCCACATCGACGGCGCTGGGCAGCTCGACGCCCTGCGCGTCCAGCTCTTCGGCGATGCCCGGGTAATCGATGCGCAGCGCATGCAGCAGGGGCAGGCGGAATTCCACGGCGGTAATCAGGTAGCGGTCCGGCTGCTGCTTGAAGACGCTGTCGCGGTAACCGAACGCGCAGGCGTCGTGGTCCAGCCGTACCCAGTCGCCGACGTCGCGGTCCCAGGCCTCCACGGTCTGCACGAATTCACCGACCTGCACGCCGTAGGCGCCGATGTTCTGGATCGGAGACGCGCCGGTCGTCCCGGGTATCAGCGCCAGGTTTTCCAGCCCTGACAGGCCGTGCTGCAACGACCACAGCACCAGTTTGTGCCAGTTGACCCCGGCTGCCGCGCGGACAACGGTGTAGTCGGCACGGTGCTCAAGGATGTCGATGCCCTGGTTGGCGAACACCAGGACGGTCGCATCGACATCAGCGGCCAGCAGGACATTGCTGCCACTGCCCAGGACCAGCAGCGGAGAGGACGCCACCTCACTGGCCGCCAATGCATCCGGCAGGCGGGAGGAGTCCTGGATCTCCAACAGCCGCGCGGCGCGCGCCTGCACGTGGAAGGTGTTGAGCGCCTGCAGCGGAGCATCGCGCGAAAGGGTCCAGCCGTCGCTCATCACAGGCCTCCCACCGCGCCGCGGCTGGGCGCTTCACGTCGGCGGCGGATCGCCTCCACACACTCCCCGACGAGAGCGGGGCCGCGGAAGATCAGGCCACTGTAGAGCTGTACCAGGGATGCGCCTGCGGCCATCTTGGCGACGGCATCCGCGCCGGAGCTGATGCCCCCGACGCCCACGAGCGGCATGCTCTCGGGAAGCCGGGCGCGCAGCCGGCGCAGTACCAGCGTCGACTGATCCAGCAGTGGCGCACCGGACAGGCCGCCGGCTTCGTTTGCCAGCGGGTCGCCGGCAATGCGTGTGCGGTCGATGGTGGTATTGCTGGCAATCACCCCGTCGACCTGCAGCTCGGCCAGGACCCGCGCCGCTGCGTCGATATCGCGATCGCTGAGGTCCGGGGCCACCTTGACCAGCATCGGCGCGCGCCTGCCGTGCACACTGGCGAGCTGCTCCTGACGGTCGCGGAGGCCTGCCACCAGCTGCCGCAGCGCATTTTCTTCCTGCAGTTCGCGCAGGCCGGCGGTGTTCGGCGAGGAAATGTTGACGGTGATGTAATCCGCTAACGGATAGACCTTGTCCAGGCAGGCGATGTAATCGTCCAGTGCCTGCTCATTGGGCGTGTCCTTGTTCTTGCCGATGTTGATGCCGAGCAGCCCGCGGCGGCGTCGCGCCCGCTCGACATTGCGCACCAGGGCGTCAACGCCATCGTTGTTGAAGCCCATCCGGTTGATGATCGCTCCGTGCTGCGGCAGCCGGAACAGGCGCGGCCTGGGGTTGCCGGCCTGCGCGCGCGGAGTGACGGTGCCGATCTCGACCGAACCGAAGCCCAGTGCGAACAGGGCATCGATATGCGCGCCGTTCTTGTCCAGGCCTGCCGCCAGCCCGACCGGGTTGGGGAAGCTCAACCCGAACGCCGGGGTCGGCATGGGCGCGATGCGCGGCGCTACCAACGGCGTGGTGCCGAGACGGTAGGCGCCGTCAAGTGCGGCCAGGCCCAGGCCGTGTGCACGTTCGGCGTCCAGGGAAAAAAGAAAAGGTCGGGCAAGCGAGTACATGGGCAGATCAGTCCAGCGTGCCGAGGAAGGCACGGGTTTGGTATTCAAAGGCGACCCGGCCGTGATCGGCATGGGTGTCGAACAGGCGACGCAGCGCATCAAGCATCGGCAGGTGACGTCGATGGTCGGCGGCGGGAGCGTACGAGGAAGACATCAGCCGGCCTTTCAGCGCGTCGAAGTCGAGCATCTGCACATTGGCGAAGCTTGCCACGGCCTGCAGGCCGCCGAACCAGTCGCGCATCTGCGTGTCGGTCTGATAGCGCTCGGCCACGGCGCTGTAGTCGGTGCCGAAGTCCAACAGCAGGTGTTCGTAGCCGCGCAGGAACGCCGAACCGTCCAGCAAGCGCGAGTTCCAGTAAACGAGCACTTGGCCGCCAGGCACCAGGATGCGTTTCCATTCGGTGCGCACGGCGGCGGTATCGAACCAGTGGAACGCCTGCGCGGCGCTCACCAGGCCCACGCTGGCACCAGTCAGTCCGGTACATTCGGCGGTACCGTCCACCGCGCTGAAGCCAGCATGATCGCTCGCCAGCCAGCGTTCGGCGGCCGAGCGCATGGCGGCGTTGGGCTCCACCGCGACGACCGGGTGGCCTGCAGCGAGCAGCATCTGGCTGGAGATTCCCGTGCCGGCCCCGATGTCGGCAACGCGGGTGGCGCGGGGCACGCCGTTTTCCTCGTGCAGCCACTGCATCAACGCAGGCGGGTAACCGGGTCGGAAGCGCACGTAGTCTTCGACACGGTTGGAAAAACGGGCAGCGGACTCAGGCGTGCTCATGCCCACCTCATGATGAAACGTGGGCCAACCAGGCCAGGCCGCCGAAGAAGAGCAGGAAGGCCCCGATGGCCATCAATGCACCGATCACCATCACCCAGCCCAGGATCAGCCCCGCCAACGCCAGGCCATCGCCCTCGAGTTCATGTGGCCGCCGACGAATCTGGGCGCGCGCCATGTGCCCGGTGATGATCGCCACGATGCTGGCGACGAAGGGCAGCAGAGTCCAGCTGCAGATGCCCATGACCAGGCTGACCACAGCCAGTCCGCTGGTTTGACGGGTCGGTACGCTCATGCGGGTACTCCGTTAAGACCTGCTCATGATAGGGCCTGTTTCCGCATTAGCCCATCAATACCTGTCCGCCATCGACGTTGAGCACCTGCCCGGTGATCCAGCGGGCCAACGGGGAACACAGGAACAGCGCGGCATCGGCGACCTCCTCCGGCTGGCCGAAGCGACCGAATGGGATCCGGGACAGCGTCGCGTCGTAGAGCGCGGGCTCCTCGATACGCCGCCGCTCCCACAGGCCGTCCGCGAAGGCGATGGAGCCCGGTGCGATCGCATTGACGCGGATACGGTCCGCCGCCAGGCCCAGCGCCTGGCTGGTCGTGTAGTGGGACAACGCGGCTTTTGCCGCCGCGTAGGGTGCTGCGCCGGGCCGGGGTTGCTGGGCGGCGATGGACGACACATTGAGGATGCAGGCGTCAGCCGAGGCCCGCAGCCACGGCAGGGCGAGGCGCGAAGCGCGCACGGCCGCCATCAGGTCGACCTGCAGGCTCGCGGCCCATCCGTCTTCGTCATCACGCATGCCGTAGCCGGTCGCGTTGTTCACCAGCACATCGATGCCGCCCAGTTCGGCGGCGGCGTCGTGCAGCCATCCGCTGATGCCCGCAGGATCGGCAAGGTCCGCTGCGTGGACGTGCACTGGCCTGCCCGCACCGGTGGCATCGGAGGCAAGCGCAGCAAGCCCGGCCGATCCCCGGGCGCATACCGAAACCCGCGCGCCCGCACCGGCAAACGCGAGCGCCATGCAACGTCCGATGCCCCGGCTGCTACCGGCAACGAGCACACGGCGACCGGCGAAATCAAGGCGTGGCGCTCCATTCATACGCCGATGTCGCCCGGACCTGGCCGCGCCGCGACCGCCGCGTACAGCCTGGGCCACGTGCGCGGTGCCATCACAGGTCGAACTTGATGCCCTGCGCCAGCGGCAACGAGTCGGAGTAGTTGATGGTGTTGGTCTGGCGACGCATGTAGACCTTCCAGGCATCCGAGCCGGACTCGCGCCCACCACCGGTGTCTTTCTCGCCACCGAAGGCCCCACCGATCTCCGCCCCGGAGGTGCCGATGTTGATGTTGGCGATCCCGCAGTCACTGCCGGCAGCCGACAGGAAGCGCTCGGCGGTCTTCAGGTTGGCGGTGAAGATCGAGGAAGAGAGCCCCTGCGGCACACCGTTCTGCATGTCGATGGCCTCATCCAGCGTGTCATACGGCATGACATAGAGGATCGGGGCGAAGGTCTCGTGCTGTACCACGGCGTTGCTGTTGTCGAGCCCGCTGACGATGGCAGGAAGCACGAAATTGCCGGCACGGTCGATACGCGTGCCGCCGGTTTCGATGATGCCGCCGGCGGCCCTGGCCTGCGCGATGGCGTCCAGGAACTGCTGCACCGCACCTTCGCTGTTCAGCGGCCCCATCAGGTTGGCCGCATCGGTCGGGTCGCCGATCTTGCCTTCCACCTGCTTGAACGCCTTGACCAGCATGGCCAGCACGTCCTGGTAGATCGAGCGGTGCACGATCAGGCGACGGGTGGTGGTGCAGCGCTGTCCGGCCGTACCCACCGCCCCGAAGACGATGCCCGGGACGGCGATCTTCAGGTCGGCGGTCTCGTCCAGGATGATGGCATTGTTGCCACCCAGCTCCAGCAGGCAGCGCCCGAGGCGGCGTGCCACCTTTTCATTGACGGTGCGGCCGACCTGGGTCGAGCCGGTGAAGCTGATCAGCGGCACGCGGCGGTCTTCGACCAGCGTTTCCGACAGCGCCGTGCCTGCATCATTGATGAGGAAGAAAATGTCCGGGAAGCCGGCGTCGCGCAGCGCCTCGTTGCAGATGCGCATGGACGCGATGGCAGTCAGCGGCGTCTTGTTGGAGGGCTTCCAGATGCAGATGTCGCCGCAGATGGCGGCCAGGAAGGCGTTCCAGCTCCACACCGCGACGGGGAAATTGAAGGCTGAGATGATGCCGACCAGGCCCAGCGGATGGTACTGCTCGTACATCCGGTGGCCCGGACGCTCGGAATGCATCGTGTAGCCGTACAGCATGCGGCTCTGGCCCACCGCGAAGTCGGCGATGTCGATCATTTCCTGCACTTCGCCATCGCCTTCCGGCTTGCTCTTGCCCATTTCCAGGGCAACCAGCGAGCCCAGGGCATCCTTGTTGGCACGCAGTGCTTCGCCGCACAGCCGGACGGCTTCACCGCGCCGCGGCGCAGGGGTGGTGCGCCAGACCTTGAACGCTTCCTGGGCACGCGCGATGACCGTCTCGTACTCTTCCGGCGACGTGGCATGGACCTGCGCAATGGCTTCGCCGGTGGTCGGGTTCACCGGCGTGATCAGGGCGCCGGTGGTCGCCGTGGACCACTCCCCGTTGCCGAGATACGTGCCCGAATTGATTGCGTCCAGACCTACGGCCTTGAGCAGCTTGGAAGACATGCAGACTCCTGATTCATCACGTTGTTTTTGGGCGGCGTCCGATCCCGTGAGGCGGCGCTGCGCTGAACCGGCGATGGTAGCAGAGACGCTCCACGCGCCATGGTGCGGTGCGGGGGGCGCATGGAAGCGACGGGCGTGAGCAGGGCCGTGACCGGGGTCATTCTGCCGTGTGATGCGCGTCAATGATTTGACGCATCGCGTCACTTTCAGACCAGTCCTGTGCCTCAGTTCACGTTCCAGCTGCGAACCACTCCGCATGTTCTGCTACATTTACCTTACAGATCGACGCATTTAGCACCGATCAATCATTGAGATTGTATCGACGGGGGAGGTCGGTGCGCGGGAGT
Organism: Pseudomonadota bacterium; assembly: GCA_037033225.1. GTDB lineage: Bacteria > Pseudomonadota > Gammaproteobacteria > Xanthomonadales > Xanthomonadaceae > Stenotrophomonas. The sequence continues at coordinate 74,850 of JAZBLM010000002.1, read as the reverse complement.
ACTGTGTGCGGGTGAAGGAAGAAAAAGGAGAAGGTGACGTGCTACAGGGATCAGTACAAACCCGGGCCCATGCGTATCCACGTTCACGACGGGTGGAGGCCCGTGCGGCACTCGAGCTTGGGCTGCGTCTCGCTGACGCTCTGGTGGTGCCTGGTGCGGCGGTCGTCGCGCACCTGCTGCGGTACGGATGGGGGTCGCCCTCGACCTCCCAGCGCATCGTGTTCGGCGCGGTGCTGCTCAGTACGATGATCTGCTTCGCTATCGCGCCCACGTATCGCCACTGGCGCGCCCGTGGGCTGCTTGCTGATCTGTGGGTCCTGCTGCTGGCGTGGACCGGTGTTTTCGGGGTCTTCTCCATCTACGCCGTCCTGGTCGGCATGGCCGACGCGGTGCCGACGGTCTGGCTGGTGGGCTGGTATGCGCTTGGGCTCGCCGGTATGACCGCAGCGCGTGTGGGCCTCCGGGTCCAGCTGCACCGGCTGCGTTCACGCGGACTGGACCGGCAGCGCGTGCTGCTGGTGGGGCTGCGTGCGCCGTCGCTCAAGCTTCACCGCCTGTTGCGGGGCAAACCGGAAATGGGGAAGGAAGTAATGGGCTACTTCTCCAGCCCGGGCGACATCCCCACCCGCCGCCGCGATGATGTACCACGCTGCCTGGGAACGATCGAAGACCTTCCGCAGTACATGGACCTGCACCGCGGGGAGTTCGACCAGATATGGGTCTCGCTGCAGATGGGCAGTGGCCCCCAGATCAAGCAGATGCTGCAGAAGATAGAGCGCTATCCGGTACCCGTGCGCATCATCCCCGACATCAGCGGCTATGGCGCGCTCAATCCCGGTGTCCATCTGGTGGGCAATGTCCCGATGATCGGCGTCCGCCAAGGGTTGCCGGACCAGCACTTCCGCCTGGTGAAGCGCATCGAGGACATCGTGGTGGCCGGGCTGGCCGTGCTGGCATTGGCGCCTGTATTTGCCCTGCTCGCGATAGGCGTCAAGCTCAGCTCCCCCGGACCGGTCCTGTTCCGCCAGCGCAGGCACGGCCTGGGCGGCAAGGAGTTCTGGATGCTGAAGTTCCGTTCGATGCGCGTGCACGCCGAGACGCCGGATACGATCACCCAGGCCACCCGCCATGATCCGCGCATCACCCGCTTCGGTGCCTTCCTGCGTCGCACCAGCCTGGATGAGCTTCCCCAGTTCTTCAATGTGCTCGGCGGCAGCATGTCGGTGGTCGGGCCGCGTCCGCACGCGATCCAGCACAACACGCAGTATGAGAAGCTGATCGTGCGCTACATGCATCGGCACTACGTCAAACCCGGCATCACCGGATGGGCGCAGGTGCATGGATTGCGTGGCGAGACGCCGGAGCTGCGATCAATGAAGAAGCGCGTGCAATACGATATCGACTACATCCGTCGTTGGAGCCCGACGCTGGATGTGCGCATCATCGCCCTCACCGCGTTCAAGGTGCTTGGGCAGAAGTCGGCCTACTGATGCACCAGGCCTGGCGACTGCGTTAGGCTGTGCGCCGATGGCAACAGGAACAGGCAGTGTTCAAGAATATTCTTTTCGTATGCGTCGGCAATATCTGCCGTAGCCCTTCAGCCGAATACATGCTGCGTGACGCAGTGGCCGGGCGGGGCATCCAGGTCGCTTCCGCAGGACTTGGCGCGCTGGTCGACCATGGTGTGGATGCGACCGCGCAGGCGCTGCTGCTCGAGCATGGCCTGGACGCCAGTGCGCACCGTGCCCGGCAGATCAGTGGCAGCATCTTGGCCCAGGCCGACCTCGTACTGACCATGGAGCGCAAGCACGTGCGTCGGATCACGGAGATCGCCCCGGAGGCGTCGGGCAAGACGTTCCTCCTTGGCAAGTGGCAACAGGATCGGGAAATCGCCGACCCCTATCGCCAGCACCGTGCAGCGTTCGAGCACGTCTACGGTCTGATGGCCGAAGGTGTCGCCAGCTGGGCGCGCCATCTCTAATGCAGGGGGCTGCCTTGCGCGGCCCCCTTCGGGGACCGCTCAGTCCGTGATGGACTTCAGGTTGTCATAGAAGAAGCGTTCGTCCCGCTCGCCCGTGACGTTGTACAGCGAGTATTTGCGCGACAACATCGCGCCGCCATCGCGGATCAGCGGGTTCCAGTTGATCGCAGCGCGTGCCCGGGTAGAGCGGGGGAGGATGTGGTCAAAGGGAATGCTGAAGTACAGGCCTTTGTCGAAACTGCCTTCGCCGAAGTCGCGCGCGGACACATCGGTCTTGGTGGCGTAGGCGCCCATGGTCACGCCGTTGTCGAACACGCGTGCGACGTTGACCGTCGCACCGTAGTCACCGGCGAGATAGCGTCCGACCGACAGGGATCCAACGATCCGCTCGCGTGCGTCGAAAGCGTAATAAAGCGTCGCATGGCCGGTGGTCATCCGGTAGTCACGCAGTCCCCATTGCTGGTCGAAATCACGCTGCTGGACGCGGTTGACGTTGACTCCAACGGCCCAGGGCTGGTCCATCGGCCGATACAGCAGCTCGCCCCCTACGCCCGCATACATCCATTCCAGGTAACCGGCATAGGCCATGCCGTACACGTCGCGACCAAACCGGTGGGCCACGTTGAGCTGCAGGTTGGGCAGGGTGAAATCGTTGTCCACCATGTAGCGCCGCAGGTCCGTCCGCACGCGTGGCAGCCGGCTGGGCGCGTTGTACTTGAACTTGTCGTAATTGTTAAGCAGATCGGCGCTGAACGTGCCGGTCAGCCACATATCGGGCCTGAAGAAGAAACTTGCCGAGTAGTTCGCCGCCACCTGGTACAGGATGAAACCGTCGGGACCGCCGAGGTTCTGGCGGTAACCGATGTTGAAGCCGCCACCGAACGGGCGGTGGGGCGCTTCGTACAGGGTTTCCCGAATGACCTCCGCGGGCGCCGAGATCTCCGTGCTGCGACGGAGGACATCCTCGCTGACCGTGCCGTCCAGTGTCCCCAGCAGTGCATCGCGTTTGACGGACATGTCGACGATCGGCATCCCCAGGCGCGTCGTCCTCAGCGTGTACCACGCGTAGTCCGAGGGAGCCTCCACGGACAGGATCCGGGCCGCACGGCCCAGCCCCTTGGCGGGGCTGGCGAAGCGGGTCTGGTAACCGTCCACGAACAGCTCGCCGCCGCGCCGGGATATGGCATCGACGCGGAATCCGGCATTGTCCCTCAGCTGGGCCGCGACCGACGCCCAGTCAGGGTCCTTCACGCCGGCGCCCGCAGCAATCGCTTCGCCGGAGCCGATGGAAGCAGACGCCTCTGGCCCGCTGGCCCGCGTGCCGGCGGCAGACGCTGCGTGTGGATCGAGCGGCGGCGGATCGAACGGCTTGGGGGCGGACGAAGCACCGCCGGGGTTGCCGCGCAGGGTCAGCGAGAACATCGCCGCATCGCCGCGCTCCCACGCGGCCGTCAGTTCAACATTGCGGTTCGGCACGTAGACCAGGCCGACGTTGACCGGTGTGCGCTGCCTGAGATTGTTGCCCCTCGGCTCACGCTTGTAGTCGTTTCCGTCGTACTCGACCTTGACCAGCAGTTGATCCAGCGGTGTCTGGTAGGTCAGGCCGCCGAACACGCCGACCGGCCCCCGGAACATGTTGCTGACGCCGAACTTGCCCGCCTGGGTGATGTCACTGTTTGCAATGGGGCGGCGGTCCTTGAAGCGGTCATCGATGACGCCAAGCGGATTGGAGAAGTCCCCGCGATTGCCGAGGTAGCCGGTGGCCAGTCCGACCGACGCGTCGACCGGACCGAAGTTCTTGCTCGCCACCACGTATTCGCTGGAGAAGAAGCCGGTGCCGCCGATGTCACGTACGCCGAAGGCCACGTCGGGCAGCCAGCGCGACTCCTCCCAGAGACGGACCTTGAAGTCGATCGACTTGTCCTTGTAATTCTGGTCTCCGGCGATGGTTGGCCCATAGCGGATGTTGGACACGTTGATGTAACGGAACGTTCCTTCGAACCAGCTGAAAGGCTGAAGCGTGACGTTGTAGCGGCTGTAGGGCGAGTTGTGCGATGCGGTGAAGGCAATGTCGCCCGCTTGATTCATCCGCGCGGACGGCGTCTGCAGGAGTCCGCTGCTGCCCCATTCGCTGGCCGTCACCGGCGGCGCCTGCTGCGCGTGCAGCGCTGCGGAAAGGCTCATTGCCAGCAGGCTCAGTGCCAGCGCGGCGCGGCGACGAGCGCGCGGGGTTGTGGCGGAAACGATCATCAAGGTTCTACAGGTTGCGTGGCGATGAACGAGGCAAATGCTTCGTTGAACGTGGCATCGAGGTGGTTCATCGCCGATTGGCGGATGGGCACATAGACCGTGCCGCCCGCTGCCACGGGCTGCGGATCGGCGCGGTTCCAGGCGGCCACGCCCAACGACTGCACCAGCCCGTCGGGCTGGATGACAAACAGCAGATCGGGATCGGCCGCGGCTGACGCCGGGCACCGGGCCAGATAGCCGGGCGCGTCAAGCAGCGGCTCGTGGGGTACTTCGCAGGGGTGCTCCACGGCCCCCATCACCCGCACGGTGTGCGGCCGAAGCGGAACCAGCACACGATCACCCGCCTGCGCGGGCGGGTCGAGGCGTGGATGCGCCTGCATCAGCCGGCGCTCCAGCACCAGCCGCGTGCGGCCGGTAGCCGGATGCGACTGCAGCCAATCATCAAGTTGCGCACCGATGGCGCGCACGTGCAGGTCATCGTGTGCTGGCAGCTGGTCGACGGTGTACTGCAGCCCCGCGTGCAGGCGTACCTGGTCGCGACGTTCCTTCACACGCTGCAGGCTCGCGCCCAACAGATAGGCATCCGGATCCGGACGGACGGCATTGAGTACGTCCGACAGGCGCCCGCCGGCCTTGACCTCAACGGTACCGGGCTGAGCGACCGCACCTTCCACCTCCACCACCAGCGTGTCGGGTGCTGGTTGTGCAGCAAGCCGGAGAGGGCAGCCGAGCAGGGCGAGCCATACCGCAATGCGCAGCGCGATCATTGTCGTGCCGCCGGACGATAAGGCTTGAGCTGGGTGAGCTCGACCATGTAGCCAGGCGCAAGGTGCTGCCGGCTCTTCCAGATGAATCCGGTGTCCGGATCCGCCCAGTACAGGTTCGTTGCCTTCATGCCGGCACCCTCCAGGCGTTCGTCGAAACGGATGAGCTGCCGCTTGTTGCCAAGGATCTCGACCGTATCCGGCCCGTGGCGGGTCAGCGTGCCGGTGACCGGCACCGACACAGCGTAGGCCGGCACCGCGTCGTAGCTGCGCTGTACCTTGATCGGGCCATTGACGCTGGCAAGCTGGTGGAACGGCGAGGGGCCGATGATGCGGTTCCTGATCCGGCGGCCGTGGCCAGAGGTCCCGATGACCAGACCGTCGCGATCCAGCTCGAACACCGCTTCCCTGCCTGCATACCAGATCTGCTCGCCCCCGTCGACATATCCCAGCACCATCACCGCGCTCATGTCCGGCGCACGCAGCTGGACCTGTGGGAAGCGATTGGCCGCCACCTGTTCGGGTGTGGCCTCCACCGTCCGGTTGAACAACAGGCGGAAAGCGTCGCTGGTGGAGCGGCTGGCGGAGGTGCACGCCGACAGGCCGAGCAGCAGCGCCAGCCCTACGGACAGCTCAAGCGCGCGCCGGGGTGCTCCGGCACCTGCGTCAGGCGCGTTGCGGGCAGCCATGTCAGTTGTTTCCGATTTCGCTTTCCGTACGCGCGGCGTTGTACAGGATGCTGGTGAAGGGCAGCAGCTGGTTGACGAACCGGTTCCAGCGCGTCACGCCCGCAGCGCCAACGAAGACGACGTCACCCGGCTGCAGCATGAACTGGCTTCCCACCGCGAAGGCGGTCGGCGACCTCGCCTCGAGCTGGTACACCATTGACGGCTCGGCAATCAGGTCATGCGAGCCGCGGATCACGTAAACCGAGTTGCCGCTTGCGGTCGCCTGGGTCAATCCACGTGCACGGCCAAGGGCCTGGTTGAGCGATACATCGCCGGTGCGGAAGCTGTAGGCGCCGGGCAGATTGACTTCGCCGACGACGAAGATCTCCTTGCGATCCAGATATGGCACGAAAATCGAGTCGCCGTTCTTCAGGTACAGCTGGCGCCCACCGTACTGGTTCGCAAGCGTTTCCAGGTTGATGGTATAGGTCACGCCACCGCGGCTGAGGCGCACACCGGAGAGGTCGGCCTGCGTCGCGTTCAATCCACCCTGGCTGATGGCATCGGCCAGCGTCAGCGGCGAAGTGCCGAGCGCGATCGGCGTGGAGCGCTCGGCCGCACCGGTGATCCAGACGCGTTGGCTGCCGTAGGTCAGGATGGAGACATCGACCTGGGGCGACTCGATGTACTTGGACAGCCGCTGCATGATTTCTTCGCGCAGCTGCACCGGCGTACGGCCCTGTGCAGTGATCTTGCCGATGTACGGGTAGAACATCGTCCCGTCACTCTGCACAAGGCGGCCAGCAAGGTTGCCCTGCTGCTGGGAGCCTGCCGGCACGGTCAGCTCGGGGTGATCCCATACCGTGACGTAAAGTACATCGCCGATTCCGACCTGGTAATCCTGGGGGGCGTAATCGAACAGATCCGGCGGAAGCACCTGTTCGGCCTGCGTGGCGCGATCCATGGCGATCAGCTTCGGCGTGATCGTCACCATCTCCAACCGGCCATCGTCACTGCGTTGGGATTGCGAAACATCGCTTTGACGCAGGTGTTGACCCGGAGCGAGCAGGCAGCCGGAAAGAGTGGCCGACGCCGCAAGGGCAACCGCAAGGCAGGTGAGTTTGGTTTTCATGGATCGATCTGGTTTCCGGCAGGCAAAAAAAACCCTCGCCAAGCATTGCCCGGCGAGGGCTGGGATTCAAGCTGGCAGGCAATCAGCCGCCGGTGCCGCCCGTACCGCCGGTGCCACCCGTGCCGCCGGTGCCACCCGTACCGCCGGTGCCACCGCCGCCGTCGCCGCCACCGCCACCGCCGCCGCCGCCTGCATCGTTCTCACCGCTGGAGCTGTCGCCGCCAACGCTGTAGAGCACTGCAGCGGTTGCAACGGCCGCAACGACCGTGCTCGCGATGGCCACGGTGGAATAACCGGTGGCTTCAGCGCCTGCGATTTCAGCGCTGGTCGCCGAGCCGTCGGTCGAGGACTGAACCGATGCATCCTGAGCCAGGACGGGGGAAGAGAGGCCTGCCAGGGCCAGTACCGCAAAGATCTTCTTCATAAAACGGGGTCTCCTACTCCGTCTGGGGGGATTTGAACAGGCCTATAGTTGCGGCACTGCACGCTGGATGTCAAGGCAATTGCGACATTTGGGGTGTCGACGTCAACGGTTCGCGCGCCGGAGTCGTGAGGGACGTCTCACGCAGCGCCGATCGACCATACGGGGCCGCCGCTCCCGACAGCGCTGTCGCCATGCGCACGACGAGCTGGTGGGTCGTCGCCTGCGGCAAGCCCACTGGCAGGCAAAGGCCCAGCGCCACGGCCGCCACGGCCCATGCCGAGCGCCGCGACGGAAGCGGCTGCCATCGCCGCACCACCCATAGCGTGCACAGCAGGCCCAGCGCCCACCCCGTGACGACTTCAGGCCAGGAATGGGCCTGCAGCGGGAGCCGTGAGCCTGCGATGGCTGCCGCCATCAACACCCCGCTTGCCGCCGCCCAGCGCCAGCGGCGTGGCGGCGCCAATAGTGCAAGGAGCACGGGCCATACCGATGCGGAGATGGCCGCATGGCCGCTGAAGCCCGTGAAGTTCCACCGGGCCGATCCGATTCCCCAACCGAGGAAGGCCAGCTTGGAAACGAGCACGGCCGATGCGACGAGACAGATTCCGGCGGCCCATCGGCGGTGCCACCGGCTGCCGTAGTACGCGCCTGCGCCGATCAGCAGCGCCGCGGCAGGAAGCAGGAGTCGGCTGTCGCCCAGCGTGGAGAGCAGGTGCCAGATCGACGGCATGGAAACGGGGACCGCAGGAAGGTAGGCCAGCATACGGGGCAGGGAAGCCAGCAGTCTGACTGCAGGCCCTATGCGCTAGTCCTTCGCGCCGCCAGCCTGTATCCTTCACACCCTCGATCTGGCCCCGTAGCTCAGCTGGATAGAGCGTCCCCCTCCTAAGGGGAAGGTCGCCCGTTCGAATCGGGCCGGGGTCACCAATAATCAGTCACTTAGGCACTCGGCTTCGCCTCCAGTCTGCGATATCTACGTCTATTTGCCCACGGTTTGGCACACTTGGCACAGGGAGAGCAGCCGCACGTATCTGCCGCGATCATGTGCCGAGATGCTGGTTACACTAAGATTAGGAGCCTGATCTTGCTACCACGGGTGCTACACTAAGATCAGTGCGCTGAACTTGGTAAAGGTGGTCCCGATGCTTGAAATTGCCAAACACGACGTCGTATCTCGTATGAGGTTCGATAATCCTTGGTGGGCAGACAAGCAGGCCGAAACGCCGTTTGATGACGCGCCACGCCGTCGCTACTTCCCGTCTTTTCTCAACAAGATCAAGAACACGAAGTTAAGGCGGGCCGTAATTCTCATGGGGCCGCGGCGCGTTGGTAAGACGGTAATGGTGTACCAAGCTATCGGTGAACTGCTAAAGGCGGGCGTTAGCGGGGACAAGGTGTTCTACCTGTCGCTCGAGACGCCGATTTATACTGGATTTTCTCTTGAGTCGCTGCTGCGGATGTTTCTGGAGGACCAGGGCGTCGGGCGTCGTGATACTGCTTATATTTTCTTTGATGAAATTCAGTATTTGAAGAACTGGGAGGTTCATCTCAAGTCTTTGGTTGACTCATTTCCGGATTATAGATTTGTTGCGACGGGTTCTGCGGCGGCTGCCCTACGGCTAAAAAGCCAAGAGTCGGGCGCTGGGAGATTTTCCGACTACGTGCTTCCGCCTCTTACTTTTGCGGAATATCTAACATTCGTTGGGAAAGATGTCAGTTTAATAAAAGTCGAAACGTTCATTGATCCTGAGCGAACGATGTACAAGGCGACAAATATTGAAGCTCTCAATATTGAATTTGTAAATTATCTAAACTACGGTGGCTACCCGGAGGCTGTGATAGTAGAGGATGTCCGGGACAATCCTGAGCAATATATCAAGAGCGACATTATTGATAAGGTATTGCTGAGGGATCTTCCAAGCCTTTATGGCATCAATGATATTCAAGAGCTTAATAAGCTTTTTAATACTCTCGCCTATAATACTGGGAATGAGGTTAATCTTGAGGGGCTTTCAAAATCCTCAGGTGTGGCCAAAAATACTATAAAAAGGTATCTGGAATACTTGGAGGCCGCTTTTCTAATCCGTCGAGTAGATAGGATTGATTGCAATGCGCGGCAGTTTAAGCGGGCAATGTCCTTCAAAGTTTATCTAACTAATCCCTCAATGCGCTCCGCACTCTTTGGGAGAATTGGTCAGGATGATCCGCATTTTGGTCATCTTGTCGAAACTGCTATCTACTCCCAATGGCAGCATAGTGATCGAACTGACCTCTACTATGCTCGGTGGAATGCGGGTGAGATTGATATCGTTTCTCTAGACAGGCGCACGCAAAAGCCTCACTGGGCAGTTGAGGTGAAGTGGACCGACAAGCCATTTCATAGCGTTGGCGAGCTAAAAAACTGCGTCGAATTCCTGAGAAAGAATCCGAAGCTTCTTGAGCGCGACATGATGGTTACGAGCCGCACGAAATCCGGAAATGTAGAATTCGAGGGTTATAAATTCCGTTTCGTTCCAGCTGCTGAATACGCATACACACTTGGTGCAAACCTTCTAGGTGAAGAGAGATGGAAGATTGACAGCTTCGAGCTCGATGATGTCCCTGATGGGAGCCAATGAGACTGTCGATGGTATGCCTTGTCAGTGTTGTAAAGCCTAAGATTCCGGAGGCTTAGGGTGGGCCGAATAATGGTTTTGTCCGAGGTGAGTACAGGTTGATGATTCTTTATAGATGCTCTGGTACACAACTTTAAGGGCAGTCCTGTCCAGCGCTCCATATGTCAGGTTCCACTCGTCCCGCTGATCAGTCTTTACCCACAGCATAAGCTCGCTCGATCCTGCTGCGATAACTGCATCTTGGTCGAGCGCCATCCAGGCATAATAGGTGTCGGTTCTCAGTCCTGCACATGCTGCCTCAGCGAAAGAATCAGCGTCACTTTCAATAAGTAAGTTGTATATTCTTCCGTCGAGAATCGCCTCGACCTCTTTAATGATCGCTGGACCGAGTCCCGAATTTGCAATAGAAAGCTTCTTTTCTGCCGAATTCAGGACAATGTTGAGAAGAGGCTTCGAACTGAGTCTATTGTGCTTTCTTTGTATCAGAGAGGTGTAGATTGTCGCAAAAAGTGCCAAGAGCGCGATAAATGCGGATGTCATCGCCACAAAGTCTGATGAAGAAAATTGACTCGATTTTTGGTGGGGCTCCTGAAGAGTTAGTTGTATTAGCTGCAGCGTATAGTTGTTGATGTCAATCATTGTATTGGCTGCGAGCGGCATGTTTAGAAGTGGAGATAATTGACGGCCTGACAGTCCCCGTCAGGAGTTAGATGCGCGTAGTACTTCTCAGTTGTTGCGTAGTCAGCGTGACCTGCTAGCAACTGTACTCTACGTAACGATACTCCGTTGGTAACCAGGTGAGCGCAGAAGGTGTGGCGCAGTCGATGCAGGTGACCACCAATGCCAGCCGCAGCGGCGTCCTTCGCGAACCAATCCGAAACGGTGTCCTTGTGCACTGTCACCAGCGGATCAGGCAGGTGTCGAAGCGCCCACTTGGCGTAGCGGTTGAGGGGAACTTCCCGCCACTTGCCTGACTTGGTACGGCCTGCACCGGTCTCATCTGGATCGCTTTCCACAAGCAGCCGGCCAGCTACAACCGCAGACTTCTCCAAGCCGATGACCTCGCCGCGGCGAAGCCCGGTGTGAGCCATGAACACCCACAGCGGCGCGCGGGTCGGATTGGCCCTATAGAGCCGGCGCATGGCCGCCCGGTCGTAGAACTTCACCGCGACGCTGCGAACCCCCCTTGGTGCTTTCACGGCCGCCAGCGGATTCACGTCCAGCTCCTTCCATTCCATGCCCCGATTGAAAGCCGCCTTGAGCCTGCGGATCTCTTTCCCCACTGTCTCCTTTGCGGCCTTGTCGTCCAGCAGCCTGGAGCGCTTGTACTGCTCCACCTCCACCGCGCGGATGCTGTCTATCGGCCTGTGGCCAAAGCGCTCAATGAAGCGCTTCATTTCGCTTCGGGCTTTCGTGATGGTAGTGGGATGCTCAGCGGCGTACCAGTCGAGATACCACTCAAGGTAGTCCCTGACCTTCGGCAGCCGTGCGAGTATCCGAACCCCGTGGGTCAGCTCGGCTTCTTTCGCGCTACGTACTCCCTCCGCCTCACGGGCGCTAAGTTGCCCAATCGACCGACGAAAGCGCTCACCGCCCTCGACCCAGTCGATGTAGGCCTTTGTGCCTCGCCAGTAGAGTCGGACCTTCGCCATTCTTCAGCACCTTGGATCGCGGCATAGAGCGCCGCCTTTTCGTACAACTGCTTCCCCATGAAGCGTCGCGGCGTTAGGCCGTAGCTCAGGGCGTTCTTTCGGAATTGGCTGTTTGAGACGCCGCAGTAATGCGCGGCTTCCTCAACGGTCAGCCAGTCCTTTCCGGAGAGGTCGAGACTTTCAGCCGCGCCCACTGGCCCTCCTTCGCGGCAGCTCCGCATGGTTAAGGCGGAGCGGCATCTGCAGGATGTTGCCGGGCTCAACGGGTAGGCGCGCCTTCCGCGCGCTGCGCGCGGGACGGTTCAGTCGGCGCCAGCTGGCCAGCGCCGCGTCCGGATCGGCGTGCTTGGCCGTCTTCTTGCAGCGGCACTCGACGAAGTGGCCGCCGCCGGCGCTGGCGCACCGGCCGTCATGGATATGCCGCGCGCTGTGACCAGCGGCGCAGGGCGGCAGGCCCTCGGGGTGGTCGATCTGGCACTGGGTCATGGGACACCTCGACTGGAATAAAAGGAGCGGAAGCCAATACGATGGGACAGATGAATCTGTTCGCTAATTCGACGCATGCGGAGCTGTGGCTCACGGCTGGCGCCGAGGCCGGCGAGCTGCGGACGAGCGCCGCGGTCCTGGAGCTGCTGCATCAGAAACGCTATGTGAGTGCGCACCAGCGGCGTCAGGTGCGAACCCCCGCACCTGGCACTGACCGGAGGCTGGCCGACCTGCTCGACGCGCTGGCCAAGCAGGTGCACCACGGCGCGCACATGCAGGGAGATGCAGAGCAGCTTCTGCAGGACCCGGCCGCAACGCTCTTGAGCGTGTTCGGCCCGAAGCTGGTGGAGCTGCAGCGGAACGCTCGCCACCACGTCGTGCTGGAAGCCGCGAACGTGGCCCTGCGGACGCACGCGGCGGCGTGGCTGGAGGCTGGCGAGGCTGGGCCGACCCGGCACGCACGCGCGCTGGCCAGCAACCGTGGCCTGGCCGAAGTGCTGGCTGAGCTGGAGCTGTTGAGGCATTAGCAGAGTCATGCGACCTCCGGATAGCAGTCCATGTAGGCACCGATCACTTCTGTGGCGACCTGCGGGACGATGGCATTGCCTCCGGCGCGCATCTTTCCCACTCTGGCGGGAACCCCATGAGCCAGAGCAGGAATGCAGGCGTTAACGCGCCTTCCTCTCTCGACCTGGCTGTCGGCCCAATGTGATCTGCCACCGCCTCCGGGAGGCATAATCCTCGGGCGGATTCCTGGGCCCGGCGCACTGCCCATTCCGCGGTGCCGAAGTTCGTATGATCCCTGGCGGTTGGCGTGGGCCACAAACCAGAGACGGTCCCGCCGGTGGGGCGCGTCGACGGCACAAGCCGGGACAACGGACGCCCCGCAGGCGTAGCCGATGCTTTCCAGGTCAGCGAACACTCCGTCGAGCCAGTTCTTGCCAACCGCCGCCGCAACCTGCTCTCCCATGAGGACAGCGGGCCGTCGGGCACGGGCGAGCCGGAAAAGGTGAGGCCACAGGTGCCGATCGTCAGTCTGGGCTTTTCCTTTACCCGCGACGGAGAACGGCTGGCACGGCGCGGAGCCGGTCCACAGCTCTCGATCGTCGGGCCACCCAGCAAGTCGGGCTGCGAGGGACCATCCCCCGATGCCTGCGAAGAAGTGGCACTGCCGGTATCCGGCGAGGTCTGCTGATTCAACATCGATGATGCTCCTGGTGTCCACATGCCCGGCGGGGATCAACCCCGCGGCAATCAGGTTGCGCAGCCACTGCGCGGCGTAGGGCTCGAACTCGTTGTAGTAATTCAAGCGAAATCCTCTGCTGTTTGGACACGTACGCCGCAGCCAGATACTCTCCCTGGCACACATTTTCCCGGGAGATTGCAATGCTCAAAGTTCTCAACACCGAGATGATCTCGAACACGTACCGAGGCGTTGCCTATAGCGCAAAGGGACGCTTCTCGCCGCAAGGCCGCTACTTCGGGGAATACCGAATCGGAACCCAGAAGGAAGACGAATGGGTACGATGCGAAGCCCTCTTTGCAACTGGCCCCGAAGCACTCGCGGATGCTCGAGGGGCCGCTCGTGCAGCGATTGATCAGTCGCTCGCCTGAAGAATTAACCATCGGCGGAACCCTTGCGATCGAGCCGGTGACATTGCGGCTTACGTTAGCCATGAATCAGCTCCGCGTGCGGCAAGAGTGCTTGCTCCGTGGCAGAATGCTGCCAAGTCCATAGCGGGACAGAGAAATGAGCATGTTGGACGGGGTCAGTCAGTGCTGGTTGCTCGGCAGTACGTGCTCGGTTAACTGGGATGCCTGGGGGACAATAGCTGCCACGTTGGTGGGTGTAGCAGCTTGGCGAGCCTCCCGTTCTGCGGCGCTGGCCGCTCAGAAGGCGACAGAAATCGCCACGGAACAGAAGGTCAGCGCTGATCGTGACCGACATCTGCAAGGCATCGTTCTGTCGCAAATGCTTTGGCAGGAAGTTGCGGACCTGGTGATGCGGACCGATCACGTTATGGATAGCCTGTCTGCTGCAATCGGCTTCACTGATTACCCGTTTATCAAGGACTACGCTCGTCTGGTTGAGGCGTTGGCCGCGTGCCAACGGCCCTGGTTTCCTGTCGCGGAAAGCGTCGAGAGTCGGCTGCATCTGCTCGAACGAAACCATGGTTCGCTCATTGCACAACTCATGGGAGATACGCGGCGACTTATGAGCGACGCCGCTTCGCGGGCGTCCAGACTGCATCCGCCTCTCTACATCGATTCCGCTGAGCCTTTTGAATCCAATATCTTGATGGGTGCTCGCTTCGACGGGGGCGAAGCGGAGTTGCACGCAATGTTGCAAGAGGTATCGCGCATCAGAGAAAGAGTCTTGGAGCTGGCAGACGACTTCCTTCCGTCCGTTGAGACGCCGAAAGTAGTTCCACGGAATACTCGTTCCATCTGAAAGCCTGCGCGGTTTCCGCTTTGGATAGAGGCGTGGCATAGATCTCACTTGGCGCTGCTCACATGGAATGCATCAGCTAGGCGGTCGAACAGCGCACCTAACTCTCCCATCTGCAGCGAGAAGCGGGCGTCCAGCTCGGCACGCCGCCCGTCGTCGTCGGTGTCTTCCAGCTTGTCCAGGGCGCCGTCGAGGAAACGGAGTTTGCGCACAACAAGGTCATCGCCCAGCACCAGCGAGACGGTGTCCTCGACCACGAGGGCGAGGCGCGTCACCTGCTTGCCAGCATCGAGGTGATTGCGAATCTCGTCGCTGAAGAGTTCCTGCCGGTCGAGCTTGGCAATGGCGCCTCCCGCGACGGGATCTTCCAACTGGCACTGCTCGCCCAGCGAAATGCCGGCCGGCAGCGCCTCGCCTGCGATCCAGCCAGTCAGCACCGACCGCGGCGCGACTTCGGCATTCAGCGGCATGGCCGGGAAGCTGCCGAGCAGGCCACGAATGTCCGACATCAGGTACTCGCCCTGCTTGCGGCTGCTGGTGTCCACGAAGGCGACGCCGCGTGCCAGGTCGAGGAACACATCGCAGCGGGACGACTTCACGAGTGCCTTCGGCAGCAGCTCGTGCAGCAGGTCGTCCTTCATGCGCTTGCGCTCGCGCCCACCGGGGCGGCGCCCTTCGCTGCGCTCGAGCTCGGCCAGCTTCTGCTCGAGCGCTTCGCCGATAGCTGAAGCCGGCAGGATCTTGTCCTGGGCGCCGACTGTCAGCCAAAGCCAGTCGCCGATGGCGTGGTGCAGCTGCTCGGTTTCTTCGCGCCCGAACGGCGAGACGAAGCCACGGGATGACATTTCCAACGGTCCAACCGGCTTGAGGGTGGCGGCAGGCAGCAGCTCGGCGACCTGGGAAAAGTCGAGACCGACGGGGAAGCGGAACATGACAAGGTTGCGGAAGAACATGGCGACTCCTGAAAGGGTTACCGGCGCGTGGAACCCGGCCGGCGCGGGGCTCGGCATGGCCGAGCGGGCGGATTCAGTGGGTGTCGGTGTAGCGGCAGCGCTTCTGCTGCGCCTCGCGGCGGCGCAACTCGGTGCGCAGGCGCATCTCTTTACGGAAGGCCGGCCAGTTGTTGCGAGCCTCGGCGATCGCGCGCCATCCGAAGAACAGCAGGCCGAGGACGGCCAGGAGGGTGAAGCTATGGGCGCCGGTGTGGAGCGCGCGCAGCAGGAGCGCCAGGCAAAAGCCGGCGACGAGGGCGCAGTACACGGGCACGGTTAGGTGGATCACTGGCGCACCTCCGCGCTACCGATCTGTCGCAGCCCTTCAAGATCGGAAAATGCGCAAGCCTTACCGATCTGCTTCAAAACATCGCCATGCGAGGCAGCAAGGCGGGAACTGACAGTCCAGTCATCGAACGACCAGTTGATCGGCAGGCGCTCCAGCGCCCAAGCGGCCTCGGCTGCCGCAGCGACCGTATTGGCGGTCATGGCCACCCGTCCGGTCGGCACGTGGGTGACTACGACCTCGTGATCACCGCCGATAGCACCGTGGACGCAGAAGTTCTCGCTCACCTTGAGCGCCTGGATATCCCACGGGCCTTGCTCCGTGGGGACGCTGATATCAATCGTGTTCAACGTGTGCTCCTGCGCCGATGGCGTCGGGTTGGTGGGTGGCGATATCGGCGTTGCCCTTGAGGATCTCGGCGGGCGCTAGCGAGTTCGGGGCGGGCAGGGGCGGCATGCCGGTCTGCATGGCGGCGATGAAATCGTGCTCGGTCATGCGCGGCGGTTCCATGCTGCTGCGGCAGCGGCGGGGGTAGGCCACCAGCCGACGCCCACCGGGCCGCCCATCAGGTCAAAGTCGCACTCGTCGCAGCGGACGCAGTTGCAGCTGTCCTGCGGGTCGGTGGTGGTTTCGAGGGTGGGCTCACCGCCGCAGAACGGGCAGTCCAGCAGCTCAGGGATGCAGCTCATGCGGCGCTACCTCCGGTTGGGCGAGCGGCCACGGCCAGGTCACGCGTCATATCGGAGACGGCGCGCGCTGCGCTCTTACGGCCGTCGAGCACTTCGCGGCGAGCGAGGGCAGCGGCACGGACGATGTGTGCGGCGCGGTAGCCCATGCGGGCGTCTGCGATGGCCACGCAGACGGCGGCACCGTGCGCGCGCTGCTCGCGCACGTCCGGAGCGGCGCGGAAGGGGAGGATGATGGCGCTCATGCGGCCTCCGCCTTGGTGAAGGTAAGGGCGTCGGCGTACTGCTGGGCCGAGGTGTCGGCCATCCGCAGTTCGACGAGCGAGCGCTCGATGTCCTGGACGAGACGCGCGGCTTCCTCGGGGTTGGCGTGCAGGTAACCGCCGCCGGGGAGCTGGATGCAGACGACGCCGGCGCGGGGCCTGGCCTCTGCGGTGATCGGGCCTTGGGAGGCGAGGGCGAGGGCGAGTACTGCTTGCTGGAATGGGGATGGGGACATGCAAGGCTCCTGCGCCCGGCCCCGGGATGGGGCGTCTTCGGCGACAGGGCAATATTAGGAGTAGCTAACCTAACAAGCAATAGGAGTGGCTAATTATTCTGCTTCGCTTTATGAACGCAAAGCTATTCCGTTCATGTTTACGCGGTTTCCCCTCAACCGCATGCGCTGGCGCCGGGCATGGGCGAGTGGCATCATCACGCGGCTATCACTGCGATAGCCGTGCCGCAACGGCACCGCTAATTTACAGGGGACATGGATGAACAAGATCTGGGCCGTCATTGCGGCAGTGCTTTTATTGTCTGGCTGTGCCAGCAATCCTCCGCTGAACTTCTCAGTGCCTGATGTCGGCGTTAGTACTAAGAAGGTGGACGGCGAGCTTCGTTCGCTGACTGTGACCTTGGCGCGGCCGGACGAGGCGAAAGGAAAGATCCCGGCCGCAGCCCAACACGAGATCCCGCAGATGTGGGAGACCGCACTGACTGAGGCGATCAACAAGATGGCGGTGTTCCGCGACGATTCTTCCAACAAGCTGAGCCTGTCGGTAAAGATTCTCGCGCTCGATATCCCGGCTTTCGGCGCATCGATGACCACCAAGACCATTGCGCGATATGAGCTTATCGATCGCGCGACTGGGGCGATTGTCTATACCCAGGACGTCAGCGCGGAGGGCGTCGTGCCTGCTACCTACGCCTTTGCTGGCGTGATCCGCGTCCGCGAGTCGATAAATCGCTCGGCACAGAACAACATCACTCAGTTCCTGCAGGCGCTCGAGGCTGTCGACGTGAGCAAGCCGATGTTCCCGAGTAAGCAGGGTGCTCCGTGAAGCGAGCCTTGCTCCTGACGCCGTTTTTGCTGGTTGCTTGCGCGCCAAACGTTCGGACGGATAGCTACTCGGTCGGTTCAGTAGGTCAAGTGAATCGCACCGTCTCAGGTTCGGTGATCAGCGTGCGCCCGGTGTCGATCGACGGTAGCGGAGGCGGCGGCGCTGTTGCCGGCGGCGCAATTGGTGGCGTGGCTGGCTCGACAATCGGCGGTAGTAGCGAGGCCGCAGTGATCGGAGCAATTGGCGGGCTGGTCGTAGGGGCCATTGCGGGTGCGGCAGCCGAACGCTCGGCGTCTAACACTACTGGCCTCGAGTATGTGGTTCAGACCGAAAATGGGAACCTTATGACAGTTGTGCAGGGTCCCGAACCTGCATTTGAGGTTGGCCACAGCGTCCTGGTGCTCTACGGGTCACCTTCGCGCGTGATTGCCGACCCAAGGAAGAATCGCTGACCGATACATGAAGAGGCCCTACGGGGCCTCTTCGCATTAGAACTTCCGCAGGCCCGCGTGGATCAACGCTTTGCCCAAGATGCTGACTTCACCATCCTCTGCTCGGTAGGGAGGGAAGTCCGGGTTCACGCTTACAACGTGCAGCCCGTCGCCCCGCCGCTGCAGCATCTTGATCTGCGTTTCGCCCCCGATGTTGATCAGGTAGTAGTCGTCGCCGTCAAAGTAATCGCAGCTGGTGTCGATCCAGATGATATCGCCGTCTTCGAGCTTGGGGCGCATGGACGGGCCGCGTCCCGTGATCAACTGTATGCGACCAGGCTGCGGCATGAAGCCGAGCTTCCGGCGCACCTCCCATTCGGCAATCTCGATTGACTCGACGACCTCCGGGAAATCTTGGTTGACCACTCCCACCCCCATGCCCGCTGCTCCTTCGAAAACGTCGAAGCGAACATAGCCGGGCTTGGTCTCAGTCTCCGCGACTGTTGCGACCGAGTGCGACGCATCCACACCTGAGGCCATCTGTCCTTTGCCGGTTGCGAGCCAGTTCTCGTCCACCGCAAGGGCGCGCGCTGCCGCGAGGAGGTTTTCCCCACGGAGGAATTTGGCTTTGCCACTGAACCAACCATTGACGCTGGGGGCGCTTATTCCAACGCGCCGCGCGAGCTCGGCTTGCGTCAACCCGGCGTGTGCAATAGCAGCCGTCAAACGTTCTGCAAGAGTAGTCATTAGGTAAGGCTAACCATTAGTTTATTAGGACTGGCTATTGACTTACCAATTAGCTAGTCCTAATCTTTCTTGTATGGACAAGCCGACTGACTCCGAAATCATCGACCGCCTTGGTGGCACCTCTGAGGTGGCGCGCATCTGCCAGATCAAGCCACCCTCAGTGAGTGAGTGGCGCTCAACGGGCATCCCGCCGGCGCGCCGTCAGTTCCTGGCCCTTCTTCGGCCCGAGGCATTTGACGACGCGGCAGGAGAGGGCTCGCAGAGCCGAGTCGCTCAGATCCGCCAGCTGGTCGACAGCCGCATGAACAAGCGCGCGCTGCGGCAGAAGTTCGGCTTCAGGACGGATGCGCACCTGGCGAAGGTGCTGGGTGTTGGCGTCCAGGTGATCGAGGCGTGGGGGGAGGGTGAGAACGTCCCGGCCACGCTGGCCCCTGCCGTGATGAAGCTGCTGGGCCATGAAGAACAGCCGGCCCAGCAGCGCCGCCCGCAGGACCCGGACGCCGACCGCATCGTCCACCTGGAGGTGGCCTGAAATGCACGCGCTGCCCGATGTCAGTGTCGTCCGACTGCGGCCGCTCCTGTCCCGCTCCCTCCCATCGAGTCGGCTGCTTTGGTCAGGTCCGCTGCTAGTGCGCGCATGTCTTCGGGTGACATCGCGAACGCCGGAGAGCGAGATTCCTCCGTTCTGTCGTGCGTATTTGCCGGGAAAACAAAGCGCAAAGCCATGACCTTGCGGCCCTCCAACTCGAACATTTCCCATCCGCTTGTCGGCCAGATGGCCAGCGATTCGTCCTTCATGTCGCCCTCGTTGCGGGCTGTTCGTGTGGTGACTGCAGCGTAACGCAAGGGGGGCGGCGCCTGTCGTCCATGAGTTGTTGATGTCCATGACGCACATGTTGCGCCGCAGTAGTGCCCGAATCCACGTTCACGAGACCCGCCAATGAACATCATCGATGCCGCCCACAAGACAGTCCACGCCTACCCGGGCGGCAGCGAATCGCTGGCGCCGCGCATCGGGATGTCGGCGGCCGTGCTGCGGAATAAGGTCAATCCAAACAACACCACGCACCACCTGACGCTGGCCGAAGCCAGCGAGGTGATGGGTGTGACCGGCGATGACTGCATCCTGCACGCCCTGGCATCCCAACACGGTTACACGCTGTCCCGTACTGAGGCGCCGGAGACCGGCAGCCTGATCGGGGCGCTGCTTGCAGCCAGTGGGCTGAAGGGCGACTTGGCGGACATCATCGCCGAGGCCACGAAGGACCAGCGCATCACGCCGAACGAGGCCAGCGCAATCGCGCACCACTGCGCGCGGCTGCAGGCCGTGTTTGCCGAGCTGGCCAACCATGCTGCCGCCGCTGCCGCGAGGGACGTGCCATGAGCGCTCAGCTGGCTCGCAACGCCGATTCCAGCGGAAGCCACGAAGCCGCCGCGCGCATCGTCCGGAGCGGCGCCCACGCGGCGCAGAAGGACCTCACAGCTGCCGCCGTGCAGCGCCACCCGGGCATGACCAGCATGCAGCTGGCACGCGCCACCGGCATGGACCGACACATGGTGGCCCGCCGGCTCCCAGATCTGGCGAAGGAAGGGCGCGCCTTCCGCGGCGCCAAGGCGCTGTGCCCCATCAGCAACATCACCGTATGCACCTGGTGGCCTGTGGCCCAAGGCGACAACTACACCCTGGCGGTCTGAACAATGTCCACGATCATCATGTCCCAGTGCTGGCCGCTCCAAGGGCTCAGCGTTACGCAGAAGGCGGTGCTGATCTCTCTGGCCGATCAGGCAAACGACGACGGCGTGTGCTGGCCGGCCATCGGGACCATCTCCAAGCGCTGCTGCATGTCCGAACGTGCCGTGCGTACTGCCATGGACCATCTGGAGGCCGTCGGCCTGCTGAGCCGGGAGCGCCGCTTCAACAGCAGCAACGTGTATTCGGTGACGCCGGCCAAGTTCGATGCGGCTGCCACGGGCACGAAATCGACGCGCAAGGGTGCGAAGCAGACCCCTGCAGCGGGCGCAGGGGGTGCAGCAGATGCAGGGGGTGCGCCCGATGCAGTAGGGGGTGCGCCCGCTGCAGGGGGTCCGGCACGGGGCGCAGGTCCAGAGGTGCGCCCCGTGCCGCCTAACCGTAATAAAACCATCATTGAACCATCAGATGAACCGTCATTTCCGGCGGTCCTGACGGACGCGCCGCCGGTGGTCGAATCGGAGACCGAGCTGCAGGCAGCATGCCGGGCAACCTGGACGGCTTACGCCATGGCCTACCGCGAACGCCACGGCGCAATGCCGGTGCGCAACGCCAAGGTCAACGCCAACGTGAAGCAGCTGGTGAAGCGGCTGGGCGCGGTAGAGGCGCCGCAGGTGGCCGGCTGGTTCCTCCGGGTCAACGAGCGGATGGTGGTCCAAGGCATGCATGACCTCGGCCTGCTGCTCGCGCGCTGTGAGGCCTACCGCACCCAGTGGGCGACCGGGCGACAGATGACCGCCACCAGCGCCCAGCAGGCGGACCAGACCCAGTCGAACCTGAGCGCTGCCGCAGAGGCCAAAGCCATCCTGGCGCAGGGGAGGGCACGCAATGCTGGCTGATCACGAACAGGACAGGCTGGTCGAGCTGTTGGTGGCCACCGCCGAGGTCATAGGTGACCAGATGCGCCCGACCGCCGCAGCCTTCATGGTCACCGACTTGGCCGGCTATCCGCTGCCGTCGCTGGAGAAGGCACTGGCCGCGTGCCGTCGGGAGCTGAAGGGCCGGCTTTCGCTGGCCGCGATCCTCGAGCGCATCGACGACGGCCACCCCGCGCCGAACGAAGCATGGGCGAACGCGATCCGCGCCGCCGACGAGTCCGCCACGGTGGTCTGGACCGAGCAGACGCGCGACAGCTGGGCCGTGGCATTACCGCTGATCGAAGCCGGCGACAAGATCGCTGCGCGCCAGGCGTTCCTCGAGGTCTACACCCGGCTGATCAAGGACGCGCGCGCTGCAGGGCAGATGGCAGTGCACCACGCCTCCATCGGCTTCGACGCCTCCGGCCGCGACGCGGTGCTGCAGCAGGCCATCGCCGCCGGCCGCATCGCTCACGAACAGGTCGCCGAACACCTCGCCCTGCCAGCCGCCACGCCCGCCTTCAACCCGCTGGCGCTGCTGACCGGCCGTGTCGAGCCGTCGCCGGTGGCAAGCGCCACGACCCGTACGCGGCTGGCAGAGCTGGCCGAGCTGCTGGGCGCGGCCCCGGCGAAGGCTGCTGCATGAGCACGGCGCCGACTCGCTTCGAGCTGGAGATCCGCCCGATCACGGAGCCGGTCTCGGTGCCCGGCTGGTATCTCGGATATGGCTACGGCGTGAAGCCGCTGGTGATGTACGCCTCACGCGGCCAAACGGTCTGGCGCGACGGCTGCAGACAGATCCCGATCACCGGCTATGCCGGCCCCATTCCCGACGGGCTCCCGCCGCTCGCCGTACCCACGAAATCCAGCAGGAGACAGTCACCGTGAAGCCCCTTGTGATCTACCACGCCAACTGCGCCGACGGCTTCACCGCCGCATGGGCCGTCCGTCAGGCGATAGAAGCCGACTTCCACCCAGGCGTGCACGGCGAGCCGCCGCCGGACGTGACTGGACGCGACCTGGTGCTCGTGGACTTCAGCTACCCGCCGCATGTGATGAGAGACCTGCAGCTGGTCGCCCGGTCGATCCTGGTGCTGGACCACCACAAGAGCGCCGAGGCCGACCTGCCTGCCAATCCCAGGACAGCAGACGACCAGCTGACGGTCGTCCGCGTGTACGGCTGCGCGACCTGGAGCCTGTTCCGGGGCTGGGTAGAGCAGGACAAGTGCGAGGGGATCCGGAAGGCGATGATCTATGCGCTGTTCGACATGGAGCGCAGTGGCGCGGGCATCGCGTGGGACTTCTTCCATCCTGGCGTATCGCGGCCGGAGCTGATCGACCACGTGGAGGACCGGGACCTGTGGCGCTTCGCGCTGCCCGGTACGCGGGAGATCCAGGCTGCGGTCTTCAGCTACCCCTACGAGTTCGACGTGTGGGACCTGCTGATGCAGACGCCGATGGAGACGCTACGCGCCCAGGGCGTGGCGATCGAGCGCAAGCACCACAAGGACGTTGCGGAGCTGGTGAAGGTGGTCAAGCGGACGATGGTGATCGGTCACTACTCGGTTCCGGTCGCCAGCCTGCCGTACACCTTGGCGAGCGACGCTGGCCACCTGATGGCCAAGGGCCAGCCCTTCGCTGCCTGCTACTACGACAAGGCCGAGGGCCGGGTATTCAGTCTGCGCTCGACCGACGACGGCGTGGACGTGAGTGAGGTGGCCAAGCTGTACGGCGGCGGCGGGCACGCGCGCGCTGCAGGTTTCACCGTGCCACGGCACCACGAGCTGGCTCGCGCCTGATGTGGTCTAAGGCTCCGCCGCCGACGATGGAAGAGGCCGCCCGGATCGAGCTGGCCAAGGTTGGCCCGTGCATGGCGTGCCTGGCGCTGGTCGAGCAGCAGCTGCTGGCGCCATGGCAGGTGGTCTACGGCTGCGACTACAACCACACCAAGAGCGGGAACATCCGCTGCGGCCACGCCTTCGGCTTCGCACTGTGCAAATGGCACCACATGCGCGTGCCCATGGAGGGACGGAGCTTCGCCCGCATGCGCGAGATCTACGGCCCGAGCCTGATGGATGGCTCGCGGACCTTCCACGAGACCTATGGCTCGGACGACGCCCTGATCGCCCAGCAGACCTACATCAACGAATTACGGAGCGCAGCATGAGCAAGGCCTATGGAGTGAGGACGAAGGAGCTGCGGGCAGTCTTCAGCGCCGCGCCTAACGAAAGCTTGCGGCTGCAGGCGATTTACGAGCGGATGAAGGCCGACGGCGTGGGCGACGGCGACGAGCGGAACGCCATCCGGGACACGCTGCCCTGGTTGATCCGTTGCGGGTTCCTGCTGCGCACGGGCCGTGGGAAGAATGCGTCCTACCAGTTCAGCGGTCAGGGCATGCGCAGGGTCTTCTACGACGAGCGGGAAGCTCTGCAGCGCAGGCAGGAGCAGCGGCGGCAGCGTGACAAAGCGCGCCGCGCCTCGCGGGTTGGGTGCCAGGCCGGCCGGATCCCGAAACCCGTTCTCGCGGTGCCCGTCGAGACTCAGGCTGGCGAGACCGTCGACCAGTTCCTCGCGCGCGGCGGGAAGGTTGAGCGCCTGCCGACGCACTGGGAGCAGCTGGAGCAGGCGGCATGAGCAAGGAGAAGCCGATCTTGTTCAACGGAGCCATGGTGCGCGCCATCCTGTCGGGCGCGAAGACGCAGACGCGGAGGGTCGTTAAGAGCATCCCTTGGCGCGATCGCTGCAACCCGAACTTCAGCCAAGCACAGGCCTTCCGATATGCCGGCGAGTTCCGAATCGCGGGCAGTGAAGAGATGTCGACTGGTTTCCGATGCCCCTTCGGCCAGCCCGGCGACCGGCTGTGGATGCGGGAGACGTGGCAGCAGGTTCATCCGATCCAAATCGCTGATGACCGTTACTCCCAGCGCGGCAAGGCCGGCATTCCTGGCCCGCCTCCGGTGAACTATCGGACGATCTACAGGGCAGATGGTGAATACCCAGCCATCTACTCGCTTGGTGGGGAGCCGTGGCCCTACCGCAGCCTTGAGCCATTCGAGCGCAACGGTATGCAGGCGTTCGTGGATGAGCCGCGCTGGACACCGAGTGTTCACATGCCGCGCTGGGCCTGCCGCCTGGTGCTGGAGATCACCGACGTGCGCGTGGAGCGGTTGCAGGCGATCAGCGCTGAGGATGCCCTTGCCGAGGGCGCGATGGAATGGGCCCGCGAACAGAAGACGCCGATCCGTGATCTGGATGCGGGCGACGAGCGGATTGCCTTCAAGGCGCTATGGTCCGGCACCGGCCCCGGCGGCGACTGGGACAGCAACCCATGGGTGTGGGTGATCAAGTTCAAGCGGGTGGAGGTGCTGGGTGGCTGAGCGCGCGCTGGAGCTGGTGCTGCCCTGGCCGAGCAAGGACCTGTCGCCGAATGCCCGTGTGCACTTCCGGGTGAAGGCGAAGGCCACAAAGGCAGCGCGGCAGACCGCGATCGTCCTCGCGCATGAGGCGGGCTGGCGCGCGCTGCATCTGCCGGAGGGGCGCCTGGACCTGTGGATCGACTGCTATCAGGCGCCGGGAAAGAAGCTGCCGGACGACGACAACATGATCGGTCGCTGCAAGGCGTACAGGGACGGAATCGCTCAGGTTCTGGGGATCGACGACAGGCGCTTCAGATGCCACCCGGATGTGAAGGACGAGCGCCGTCCCGGCGGTCAGGTGGTGATGCGGATCACGGGCGAGCTGCCAGCAGCAGCCCAGCAGCAAGGGGAACAGGGCAATGCAGGTTGATACGTTCGGGGCATACGTGCGGGCGGAGCTGGAGCATTGGGGCCGGGAGTTCGCGCTGCACCGGGATATCGATTACCTGGGCCACCATTCGAAGAACATGCTGCAGGTGCTGATCGAGCACAAGGGCGACATGCCGGGCAGGGCGCAAGGGTATAAGCCACAGGAGACTGACGTAAGGGCTCAGCGGATTGAAGACTGTGTCGCACGGATTGGCCGCTATAACTTGCTCAGATCGTGCGTTCTGCGCGGATACTACTGTGGCAGGGGGCGACGGTCCGTTGAACGGCTAGACATTGCTCAGGAGCTGTTTCGAAGAGCGGCGCGTGATCCAGCTTATCGATTGCCTAGACAAAGGTTCTTCGCAGAGGAGGAGATAGGGAGGGCAGAGCTACGTGGGTTCCTCAGCGGTTTAGCGCAGGTTGCTTGACCGGACGCCCAGGAGGACAATCCGCTTACTTAGGGCTTAGGAAGAGCAATGCAAAAGTTAATATTTTTGTCTCATATCCACGAGGAGCGAGATCTCGCGCTAATCTTCAAAAACGCTCTTGAGGAAGAGTTCTCAGGTTTCGTCGATGTGTTCGTTTCCTCGGATGGCGTAAGCATCACAGCCGGCTCAAACTTCCTCAAACGAATCGAAGATGGGTTGGTTGACTGCATCGCGGCGATATACCTCATTAGCCCGTACTCGGTGCGGAGGAACTGGGTCAATTTTGAGCTCGGTGCGGTCTGGATTAAAAGCGCCATGAGCGTGCGCTCGGGGGGGAAAGAGATCCCTGCGTTACCCTTGTGCCACTCGGGATCAGGAGCCGGGTCGCTGCCTGCACCATTGAATAACCTCAACGCTGTCGATGCGAACCAGTCATCTCGTCTCGAGTTCGCCTTTCGTTCCATTCAGGCAGCTGTGGGCGGCAAAGGAGCACTAAAAACCGATTTTGACGCGCTCGCTGCTAAGGTCCGGGCCTTCGAACACACCTATACGCTTGAGTCTAACCTTTGCAAGCTGATGGGCATGATCATGCTTCCCCAGCAGATCCCAAACTTCGTAGCTTTTGCGGAAGCATCTACTGTACCAGGCGTTCGTGCTGAGGTAGGTATCATGGATGAGGTGACCGCCCATCGCCTCGAGGAGCTGGTGAACGAGCACCTGCAGGGCGTTGCAATCGTGGAGCGTGATGGTTGGGGCGCGGGCATGACTTTCCGTGGGGTGAGTGGTTCCGGCCCGCTCGTGAAGGTCACCTTGGAGCGCGCCTCAATTTTGAGGTGCAAGGACGCGTTGCTCGGTATCGCTTGACAGTCCGGACTATTTGGGCCATTCTTCGGTAACGATGACATAGAAGCCTCTGGATTTTTCCGGAGGCTTTTTTAATTCCGGAATCTCTATGCTCCTGACCGCCTCGACAATCCAGCAGGCGGTCGGCTGCAGTGCCGCGACCGCACAGCTCTGGGCCAAGCCGCTCTCTGATGCGTGCGCCTTGTATGGGATCAGCACGCCGAAGCGCCTGGCGGCCTTCCTCGCCCAGGTTGGGCATGAGTCGGCCAGCCTCAAGAAGTTGGTGGAGAACCTAAACTACGGCGCGCAAGGCCTTGCTGACACCTGGCCCTCCCGTTACGCAGTGAACCCAAATGCGCGGCCGCGCATACCGAACCAGCTCGCGCGTTCTCTGGAGCGTAAGCCGCAGGCGATCGCCAACAACGCCTATGCGAACCGGATGGGTAACGGGCCGGCATCCAGCGGCGAAGGGTGGAAGCACCGCGGCCGTGGTCCGATCCAGAACACTGGCAAGGCAAACCACGCGGGCATGCGTGACACGCTGCGCGCAAAGGGCGTCAAGGCAGTGCCTGACTTCGAAGCGAGCCCTGAGCTGTTCGAGGCTCCTCAATGGGGCGCCCTGGCTGCTGCCGCGTATTGGGACGCCAACAACCTCAACAAGCTGGCCGACGCCGGCAGGTTCGATGAGATTACCCAGCGCATCAACAACGGCCAGACCGGCGCGTCTGATCGTAAGGCGCGGTATGTGCGTGCGCTCAAGGTTCTTGCGGCGTGACAGCGCGCAAGAAGGTGGCCAAGTTGTCGCCGATCAGCCAGCTGCAGGGCGTGCTGCTGGTGCTGGACAACCGTAGCGGCCGGCCTACAGCGGAGATGCTCGCCAACGTCCGAGAAATGGTGGGCGACGCGCTGGCGGTGATGCAGGAACCGGACGCGACGAAGCAGAAGATCGCCTTTGTGCTGCTGGCCATCCAGCAGTCCACGGAGGTGGTCGTGCGCGTGGTGCGCAACAAGGAACTGACCCGTGTGACTGTCATCGACCAGCCGCTCTACCACTGGGCGCTCCGCGAAATCCACGCACTGGCAGGTGCCGCATGACCTTCGCAACTCGAAACGTCGGCGCGGCCCGTGTCGGCATCGCCGTGCTGGTGCTGTTCCTGGTGGGCATGGCCATGGCCGCGCTGATCGCGGTGGCCATCCCCCCGGAAAACAAGGATTCGTTCGGCATGCTGATCGGTGGCCTCAACAACGCCACCGGCATGGTGATTGGCTACTTCTTCGGCATGACCCGGCGCGGGTCTGGAGGCTGATATGTACGACGGATTGGGCAACATGTTCGCTGCCGGGATCGTGCTGGCAATGATCGCTGGCGCAGCCTTGATGGTTGTTCTGTTCTGGCTCGTTCCGTGGCTGTGGAGTTTGATCGAGCCGTGGCTGCATCTGGTGATGGCGTGAACCGCCTGATCGCTGGCGCCACCGGCTTCGCCATCTGGACCGGTCTGGTGTTCTGGGCCGGCTCCACTTTTACTGGCCGCGGCGATGATCTGAAGGCGTCCGAGAAGGATACGGCCCAAGCCGTAGCTGCGGTCACCCAGGTCAACCAGACACGCGACACCGAGTACCAACAGGCGAACACCCTGGCCACCATCGGAGCGAAGCATGAAGAAGACCGCGCTGCGGCCCCGGCCGTCCATGATGCTGTTGTGGCTGACCTGCGCTCTGGCGCTCTCCGCCTGCGCAACGACCTTGCCGCCTGCCGCACCGATCTCCTGTCCCATACCGCAGCCGGCACCCTCGAACGTGATGCGGCCACCCAGCGCCGAGAAGAGTTTGCGGGCCGAGTTGTTCGAATCGGCCGAGACGCCGATGACCAGCTCCGCGCCTGTCAGGCCGTAGTCGCGGCGGATCGCGGCACGGCAGTGGCGGCGGAGGCCAAGCCGTGGAACATGAGTACGGAAGTCAAAAGAGCCGAGTTGTCAACAAGTTATCAACAGAAAGCTGAACGGGTGGGGCCCCTGAGGACATCTGTTGCGACCGGGGGGGATTCGGACCCCGGTAATTAAGCGTTTTTCGGGCCATAGGGTGCTCCACCACAGGGCTCGCGTTTTGGCGGTTTTTGCCGGGAGAAAGCGCATTTTTTAGGTACGACGACCTGTACATCGAGTAGGACATGGCCGACATTCGTGACTTCTCTCCAGGCTGGTCAGTCGCCCGCCTGGCGGACGAGTTCGGCATGGACCGGCGAACCGCTGCAAAGCGGCTGCGAGACGCCGGAGTGGCGCCGTTTGGCAAGCGCGCTGGCCACGATGTCTACCGCTTGGCGGACGCTGCCGTTGCTTTGGTGCAGGCGCCAAGCGTCGTAGGTGCAGATGGCGTCGTCGACCCGCGCGACCTGCCCCCGATGGAGCGCAGGGCGTTCTACCAATCTGAAAACGAACGGCTGAAGGTCGAGACGACGACCGGACAGCTTGTACCGGCCGCCGAGGTCGAGGCCGACTACGCCGAGTTGGTCAAAAAGGTAGTGCAGTTCTTCGACACCCTTCCGGACGTCCTCGAGCGAAAGGCGGGGCTAACCCCGGAACAGGTGGTGAAGGTCCAGGACGCCTGTGATGGCGTGCGCCAGACGATGTTCGAGGCAATAACCGATGACCTACGCGACAGCGCGTGAGCTGCGCGGCGGCGTAGCGGAGATGATCAGGCCGCCCAGGCGCATCAAGGTCAGCGAGGGCGCCAAAGCGCTGCACGTGGCCAACGCCAGCGGCGCTGCAGGCAAGTGGGATCCCTCGGTTTCGCCCTACATGGTCCAGCCGCTCGACATGACGGGCAGCCGACATTACGAGGCCGTGGTGTTCGTCGGGCCTGCGCGGTCCGGCAAGACCATCTCTCTCATCGATGCCCGGCTGGCCTACCTGATCACCTGCAACCCGGCCGATACGATGGTCGTGCAGATGTCCAAGGACGCTGCTGAGGACTACAGCAAGACCCGTATCGCACGCGGCATCGCGGCCAGCCCAGAGCTTCGCAAGCGGCTCAGTCCCCGCGCGCATGACGACAACATCCTGCTGAAGTTCTTCCGGTCAGGGATGTCGCTGCGAATGGGATGGCCGTCGATCTCGGTGCTGTCCGGCAAGGACATCCACGACGTGCTGATGACGGACGTGGATAACTACACCGGTGACTTGGGAATCGACGAATGCTTCGGCCTGGCACTGAAGCGGACGCAGACTTTCATGTCAGCGGGCATGGTCGTAGCCGAGTCGAGCCCTGCCACGGATTACACCGACGGCGCCTGGAAGGCGACGCACCCTCACCATGGTCCGCCAGCGGCCGGTATCGCGGCGCTGTATGCGCGGGGCGATCGACGGCGTTGGTACTGGCCCTGCCCGGAATGCGGCGATCGGTTCATGGCGGCGCCCGGCTATGACGGGTTCGCGCTGCCGCCGATGGATGAGCTGCTCGAGCGCGTGCTGGTGGACGACATCCAGCAGATGGCCAGGCATTACTCGCTGCTGCACTGCCCGAGCTGCGGCGTAGGCTTGGACCACCGCTGGAAGGACGTCATGAACCAAGCCGGCGTGTGGGCCGGCGAGGGGCAGATTGTTCATCCGGACGGCAGCATCAGTGGTGATCCGCTGGAGACGCGCATCGCCAGTTACTGGCTGGGCGGCGTCGCCGCGGCGTACCAGTCCTGGGAGTCGCTGATCGAGCGATACCTGCAGGCGATGCGCACCTTTGCCAGCACGGGCGAAGAACGGCCGTTGAAGACGACGCACAACGTCGACGGCGCCATCAATTACGTGCCGATGGCGGCCAGGTCTTCTAGCGACCCGAACGAAATGAAGGAGCGGGCAGAGACGTGGCCCTCAGGCTACGTGCCTGCCGGCGTGCGCTTCCTGGTCGCAACGGTGGACAACCAGGCCAACCGGTTCGTGGTGCTGATTCTCGGGTTCGGCGTTAACGAGTCGGGCCAGCTGGAGCGTTGGGTGGTGGATTCCTTCACCCTGCGCACGTCGACACGTTCGGACGGTTCCGGCGGGTTCCTGCCGCTTGACCCGCCGAAGTACCTCGAGGACTGGGAGCGGCTGGTCGACAAGGTCATCATCAGGCGCTATCCGCTGGCCGATGAAACCGGCCGCAGCATGCCGATTCGCGCCGTCGGAATCGACTGGGGCGGCAAGTCAGGCACGTCGGTGCGAGCGCTGGAGTTCTGGCGGTCGCTCAAGAAGCGACAGTTGCACGGGCGCGTCCGCTTGGTGAAGGGCGGCACGAAGCGGGACGCCGCGCTGTTCAAGGAAACGTATCCCGACAGCAGCAAGCGTAAGGACCGTAAGTCCGGCTCCGCCGGCGACGTGCCCCAGCTGCTGCTGAATACCGATCGGCTGAAAGACACCGTCGACGCGAACGTCAAGCGGGCCGAGCCGGGCCCTGGCTTCTACCACTTCCCGGACTGGCTACCGGAGGCGTTCTACGCGGAGCTGACCGCGGAAACGCGTATAGCAACTGGCTGGAAGAACCTTGCTGGACGACGCAACGAAGCCTTCGACTTGAGCGTGTACGCCGAAGGTCTGGCGCTTTGGATGAAAGTCCCGTCGATCGACTGGAAGGCGCCGCCGGCATGGGCCGCCGAGTGGGACGAAAACCCCGATGTCAGGGCTGACGACGTTGCGCCGCCGCCGGCGCGCACGCGCACCCGACGCGTTATTCGAAGTAAATACCTGGGACGCTGATATGGCATTCACCAATGAGCAAATCGCAGCGCTGGAAAGCGCGATCGCCAGCGGCATCCTGACCGTGCGGTACGCCGATCGCACCGTTACCTACCAGAGCCTGAAGGAGATGCGCAGCACGCTACGGCAGATGCGGGGTGAGATGGCGGGGCGGGCGCCCGGCAGGCCGCGCACGCGGCGCACCATCCGCCTGTACCAGTCGGGTAGCGGCAATGTCTGAGGTCGACGAGGGGACCTACCGCGCCGCGGGCGTGGGCCGAAGGCTGCGGATGTTCCATCCGGCGTCGCTCGGTCCGAACGCCGCGCTGCTGGGCCTGCCAACGGTGCTGGCGCGCGCGCGCCACCTGGCACGCAACGATCCCTGGATGGTCAGCGCGCTCAACAAAAGCGTGTCCAATGGGATCGCCAGTGGCATCCAAGCCAAGGCCATTTGGGGCAGTAAGGCCCACAAAGTCCAGGTCGCAGGCCTGTGGAAGCGCTGGGGGAAATATGCCGACGCTGACGGAGTGCTGGACTGGTCCGGACTGCAGGCATTGGCTTGGCGGGAATGGAAGGAGGCCGGCGAAGTGTTTGCGCGCATCCGGTTCCGCCGTCCGGAGGACGGACTGCCCGTACCGCTGCAGGTGCAGCTGATCGAGTCGGAACAGTGCCCGCAGCATTACTACGGCGTGGCCAGCAACGGCAATGCGATCCGCCAGGGCATCGAGTTCGATCGCATCGGTCGCCGCGTGGCCTACTGGATGTACCGCGAGCACCCGGGCGACTTCCATGTCGCGACCAATGGCAGTGAGCTGGTCCGCGTGCCGGCGGAGCAGGTCATGCACCTGTACCGCCCCAACCGCGCCGGTGCCATCCGGGGCGTGCCGACCTCCGCGCCGGCACTGCTGCGGATGTTCAACCTGGACCGCCTCGATGACGCGGTGCTTGAACGACAGGCGATTGCGAATCTGTTTGCCGGCTTCTTCACCACGCCTGAGCCTCAGGAGGATGCCGAGGCATCACCGCTGGGTGATCTGACCAGCGGTGATGATATCGACGGGACGCCGTTGGGCGGCCTCGAGCCTGCGACCATGCAGGAGCTGCCGCCGGGCTACAAGGTGGAGTTCGCCAACCCGCCAAGCGCAGGGTCGGACTACGCCGAGTTCCTGCGAGGGCATCTCTTGGCAATCAGCGCGAGCCAGGACGTCCCGTACGAGGTGTTGACGGGCGACCTGCGCAACGTCTCCGACCGTGCCCTGCGCCTGATCCTCAACGAGTTCCGGCGTGTCATCGAGCAGGACCAGTGGCTCTACATGATTCCCATGTTCTGCCAGCGGGTCCGTGATGCCTTTTACGACCAGGCGGTACTTGCGGGGCTGCTCCTGGTGCCCGGCTACGCCGAGCTGCGCGATGAAGTGACCGAGACCCTGTGGGTGCCGGAAGGCTGGCCGTGGAGCCACCCGGTGCAGGACGTGAGCGCAGAGCTGAAGGCTGTCCGCGCTGGCTTCAAGTCGCGCTCGAAGGTGGTGCTGGGGGCGGGCGAGGATCCGGAGCAGGTGGACGAAGAGAACGCGGCGGACAACCAGCGGACCGATGACAAGGGTCTGATCTACGACAGCGATCCCCGCCGTACCAATGGCTCAGGCGCGCTGCAGGGCGCCGCGGAAGACAAAGGCGCCGCCGGCGTCGAGGACCCCAATGAGGAAGACGATGAACAGTAAGCCCGGCCTTCTGGCCCGTATTTTCGGCCGCGGTAGCCGCGCGCCGGTCGTGTCGTCGCTCGCGGCGGTAGCGCTCAACAGCCCCCTGCTTGTGCACCAGGCTCACGGCGAAGCCATTATCGGCGCTTACCTGACCGGCGAGGTCACCAGCGCTGACACCGTGATGCGCACCGAGCGTCTGGAGCTGCCTGAAGCCGGCAACGCAGTAGCCCCCGACCGCTCGCTGATCGGCGTCATCAACGTATCTGGCGGGCTGGTCAATCGGCCGATGCCCGGTCCCAGCGGTTCCGGCCCCATGAGCTATGCCGCTCTGCGCGATACGTTTGACGAACTGCTCGAGGACGACCGGGTGGGCACCATCATCCTGCGCCTCGATTCGCCCGGGGGAATGGCCGCCGGATGCTTCGACTTGGTCGACCACATATACGCCGCCCGCGGCGCCAAGCCGATCTATGCGCTGGTCGACGACAACGCTTATTCGGCCTGCTTCGCGCTAGCTACGGCCTGCGATGAAATCTGGATCAGCCGCACTGGCGGCGTCGGTTCGGTTGGCGTGGTCGCCTACCACTACGACTGGAGCGCGGCCGACGAACGCATGGGCCTGCGAGCAACACCGATCTATGCCGGTTCCCGCAAGGTGGACCTCAGCCCCCACATTCCCCTGAGCGAAGAGGCGCGCGCGTCGGCGCAGGCCCGCATTGATGCGCTCTACGGCATGTTCGTGGATACCGTGGCCCGCAATCTGGGCGTCGATGCGGACGCCGTGCGCGCCACCGAGGCCGCGTGTT
Organism: Pseudomonadota bacterium; assembly: GCA_037033225.1. GTDB lineage: Bacteria > Pseudomonadota > Gammaproteobacteria > Xanthomonadales > Xanthomonadaceae > Stenotrophomonas. Next base: position 41,090 of record JAZBLM010000002.1, on the reverse strand, counting down.
TCCAAGGGCAGGCGGCAGTCGATGCGGGCTTCGCCACGCGCCTTGGCACGTGGCACGACCTGCTGGCGCACGTCGGCGCTGAGGGGGCACCGGTTTCTGCGGCGCCTGGTGATCCGGAAGCGGACGACGTTGAGGCGTCTGCTGCAACCGTCGAGCCGGGAGCTGCGCCGGTTGACGCTGCGGCAGCAGGACCCGATACGGCTTCGAACACGGCATCACCTGCGGCCGCTTTGGCCAGCGCGGTCGCTAGCAGTGACCTGCCCTCGGATGTGGGAATCGCTCTGCTCCGCCGCGGCGTCAAGGGCGAGGAGGGGGCAGAGGAAGCGCTCGCATACGCCGTCGCAGTGCAGGACGCCTGCGCGGCCGCACTGAGGGACGGTGCTTCGCTTGCGCCGGGCTTCATCAAGGAGAACACCGATCTGGCGACGGTCCGCACGCAGCTGCTGTCCATGAAAGCAACGGAAGGCGAGAGCACCCAGATCGTGACCACCACGCCGGCGGCGGACGCCGCGAAACAGTCCAACCCGGCGAAGGCCCAGCTGGATCCCAACCACATCTATCAAATGCGAGCGAGGTAAAGAAACATGGAAATCAACCTGAAGGGCGTGCGCAACGCCGAGTTCCTGCTGTCGGAGGCCGGCGGCCAGCGGAGCCGCGAATTGGTCGTGCTGCCTGCCGGCCAGGGCGTGCTGCCGGCGGGAGCACTGCTGAAGGCCGATAACACCGCGGCTGAAGATGGCGCCGACGCAGTGAAGGTGCTCTATGGCGCGGTGGACACTGGTGCCGACGACACTGCGTTGCCCTCCAAGGGCACGGCGGTGGTGCGCGATGCCGAGGTGTTCGGCGAGATGCTGTCCTACGGCGATGCCACCGACGATCAGAAGCTGCTCAGTGCGCTGAGCTTGGCCGAGTCCGGAATCATCGTGCGCTGGACCAAGAAGCCGGTTGCATCCAACACCGCCAATAACCTGAAGTTCGCGTCCGCTCCGGCCGCCGGCACTGCGGGTATCGTCGTGGATCCGGTTGTGGCGAAGATCAGTGACATCTTCGGCGGCCTGGTCACTGGCAGTTCGGCGAGCGTGACGTTGGCGAAGGCCGCCGGCCCGGGCAACGTCGGCGGCGGCGGGGCGAAGGCTGCCGTCAACGGTGTGGTGACCTGGGACGCGGTGACGTTCTCGGCTGCGGGCGACTACGCCCTGAAGATCACCGCTGCTGGCCTGGGCGAAGCCATCACCGAAACCATCACCATTGCCGCCGCCGGCGGCGCGTAACAGCCGCAACGCTTGCTTACGAAGGCCCCGCTCAGTCGGGGCCTTTTTCATTCCTCCGATCTACCACAGGACCCACCGACTATGGATCTGGCAACTCTGCTCGCACTGGGCGTACTGACCTTCGATCAGCTCAACGCCTACATCAACAACCTGCCGCGTATCCACACCCGGATCGCGGACATGAACCTGTTCCAGGAAGACGGCCTGGTCGGCACCACCATCGTCAAGGTCGGCCTGGCCGGCGACAAGCTGGTGCTGGTGCCGAACGTGCCGCGCGGCTCGCCGGCTCAGCCCAAGGGCCTGGCCCGTGGCAAGGTCAAGCTGCTGGAGACCACCCACCTGCCGCAGCGCTCCACGGTGATGGCCGACCAGCTGCTGGGCGTATATGACCCGGTCAACGACCCGACGGGCACCAACGTGGCCTCGGTCGTGAATGCCCTGCAGGCCGTGCACAAGCGCGACCTGGACTACACCATTGAGTACCACCGCGTCGGCGCCCTGCGCGGTGAGGTGCTGGACGCCGACGGCTCGACCATTGTCAATCTGTACGAGGAGTTCGGCGTCGAGCAGACCGTACTGGGCCTCCAGCTCGGTACTGCCGATACCCGGGTGCGTGCGAAGGTGCTGGCGATCAAGCGCCAGATCGAGGCCAAGCTGGGCGGCGTTCCGCACCGTGGCATTCATGTGTTCTGCAGCGCCAGCTTCTTCGACGATCTGACCGAGCATAAGCAGGTGAAGGACGCCTACTCGCGCTGGCAGGACGGGGCCGCGCTGCGCGATGACATGCGCCAGGGCTTCACCTTTGCTGGCGTGACCTTCGAGGAGCTGCCGGGCGGCATCGGCGAGGATCCGTTCATCCCGGAAGGCGAGGCCATCGCGTTCCCGCTGGGCGTGCCGGACATGTTCATCACGCGCTTCGCCCCGGCCGACTACCTGGAAACCGTCCGTACCAAGGGCCTGCCGTACTACACCAAGACGGCCAAGCTGCGCATGGACAAGGGCATCGAGCTGGAGAGCCAGTCGAACCCCCTGAGCCTCAACACCCGCCCGGACGCGGTGGTGCGGCTGAAGCGTGGCGCGGACGACTCCGAAGAGTAATCCGCCGGCACCCGGCCCGCATCAGCGGGCCGGGTAAGGGAGAGCACCATGGCCCAGATCAAAATCGGCGTCGACCCGGACGGCCTGTTCGATCGACAGCTCACCGAGCTGGAAACGCAGCAGATCCCTTTCGCTTCGCGTCAGGCATCCAATGCAGTGGCGTTCGAGATCCGCGAGCGGTGGAAGCGCACGGCCCCGCGCGTCTTCGACAGGCCCACGCCGCTCACGATCAACGCGGCCATGTACCGCAAGGCCACGAAGGAGCAGCCCTACGCGGAAATCTTCATCCGTGATGAGGCGTTCAAGGGCACGCCGCCAGCCAAGTACCTGCTTGCCGAGGTAGAGGGCGGGGAGCGTCGAAAGAAGGGGTTCGAGCGGTTGCTGCAGCAGCGCGGCCTCCTTTCGCCCAGCCAGTTCGCAGTCCTGGGCAGGGGCGCGAACGCCAACGCCTACGGGAACCTTCCAGCAGGCCAGATCACCAGGATCCTGTCGCAACTGGGCGCGTCACGCGACCAGTACCAAGACCAGACCGACGTCAGCACCAAGCGCCGGCGGCGGTCCAAGAAGAAGCGCGGCGGCGAGTACTTCGTGCTGCCCAAGCGTCGGGGCGCTCTGCGGCCAGGCATCTATGAGCGCATCGCCACCCCGTGGGGCTCGGCCGTGCGCTTGATTTTCATCTTTACCGGCACCGCCAAATACCGGCCGCGCTACGACATCTTCGGCATGGCCGACGACACCTGGAAGCGGCTGATGCCGTTCTTCCTGAAGCGCGAGCTGGAAAAGGCCATGCAAACAGCCAGGCCCAGAGAATGAACCAGAGCGCGTTTCTCCAAGGAATCGACGCCGTGATGTTCGCCGCCTTCCGAGGCGCAGGCATCGCCGACGGCGCGACCTATCAGCATAGCGTGACCGCTCCGGTGCCGGTGCCGTGCACCGCCCTCCACGACGAGGGGGTGCAGGACTTCGACGATGACGGCGTAGCCGTCAGCACGCCATATAACCGCGTGACCCTGCAGCTGGCCGAAGTCTCGCCGCGAGGCGGTGGCATCGTGCAGATCGACGCAACAGGCCGACGGCTGAAGCTCGAGCAGAAGATCCGCGGCGATGAGTCGTCGCAGATCTGGGAGGTATCCAATGTATAGCCCGAGCCCGCGTCGTCTCTTGCTGAACGCTTTTGCCGAGTGTCTGTCGGTCATCTCGACCGACAACGGCTACAGGACCAACGTGGGAGCGGACTGGACGCTGGAGCCACGTCCTGGTGACGCGACCAGCACGGGCGTTTTCACCGCGCTGATTGAAAAGCAGCAGCGCGCCGCTGACGCCGCTCAGGTGCAGACCCACCGCCTTACCACCGTAGCTCTCATCGCAAAGCTGCCAGCGGACACCGATCACCTGCAGGAGCGTCTGGACGATCTGGTAACCGACATCGAGATGGCGATGTCCCAGAAACAACGCAGGTTCCCGCCTGGCTTCACGTACCCCGTCTATCTCGGTATGGAACCGCTGATGCCGGAGTCGGCAGCCGCCGGCTGGGTGGGCGTCTCTGTGACCTATCAGTCCCACATCCCCAAGTAACCAGCCGCTCAGCGGCTTCACCGGAGAAAAACCATGGCCAAAGATTACAGCTACCTGGGTAGCGGCATCATCCTGATCCGCGAATGGAACAGCGGCCAGCCGCTGGAAGAGATCGGCAACGTGTCGGCGTACAGCTTTTCGCCGCAGACCAACACCATCGAGCTGGCTGATGGGCAGAACCCGGGCGGCGGGCCGGCCAACAGCGTCGACCGCGTTACCGGGTACAACCTGTCCTACACCTTCCACGACTTCAAGCCCTCCAACTTCGCGCGCTCGCTGCGCGGCAAGGCCACGGCAGTGGCCGCCGCCACCCTCGCGGACGAACCGGCAGCTGCCGCGGTCGGTGCGTTCGTACCGCTGGCCCGGATTGCCGCCGAGGTCACCAGCGTCAAGAACACTGCCGGTTCCACTACCTACGAAGCCGGCAAGGATTACCGCCTGGAGCGCGGCATGCTGTTCATCCCGGCCGGCTCGACGATCCCCGCGGCGGTGAACGGGGTGCCCAACATCAAGGTCACCTACAAGCACGGTGCCATCGGCCGTGTGGAAGTTGGCGTCACGTCCCAGAAGTTCTATGAGGTCCACTTCGTTGGCATCAACGAAGCCCAGGGCGGCAAGCTGGTCCTTGCGATCGCTCACAAGGTGAAGGGCGGCATGCTCAACGAAATGGGGCTGCTCGGCGATCAGTTCGCCGCCGGCACCGTCGCCGGTGCGCTGGTCAAGGACTCGGCCAAGGCTACCGGTCCGGACATTTCGCCCTACTTCTACTGGGAGCAGGAGGAGTAAGGCATGGATGGCTTCGAAGTGGTGACGCCGCCGACGGTGCAGGTGTCGTTCCGTGGCGAGGTCCTGGTAGTGGGGCCGCTGCGGCTGGAGCAGCTGTCCCCCTTCATCACGGCATCGCGTTCGATAATCGGACGCGTGGTGATGGCGGCGGGGCTGCTGGGCGAGGGCGCCCAGATGGAAAGCGGTGCCGTGGTGTTGGACCTAATGGAACAGGATGCTCCAGCATTCGCCTCGGCCCTTTCCATCGTCACCGATCGGCCGGCTGACTGGATCGCCAAGGGCACCGTGGATGAGGTGGCCAGCCTGGTGGAGGCGGTGGTCCAATTGAACCGGGATTTTTTCGCCCGCCGGCTTCCGCACCTGGTGGCAAGGGTGGTGAGGCCGAAGAATCCGAATCCGGATGGGGAGACCTCATCCATCAGCTCATCGCCTGCGGACACCAGCGGCGCGACATCCTGACCTACACCTTGGCCCAGCTACGGGCCTTTGTCGCCGCTGCTGCCCGCGCCGAGCGGCAGCAGCGTGCCGGCATGGCCGTCGCCATGCGCCTTGCGATGACGCCTGACCAAGCCGCGTGGGCGCAGTACCTGAAGGAGAACTTGCATGGCTGAGCCCACTGCCAATCTGCGTGTGCGCCTCAGCGCGGACATCAACGACATCAAGCAAGGCATGGCGGTGCTGCGCCGGGAGCTGCGGCAGACGCAAAGCGAAGCGGCGCGGCCACTGCCGAAGAACAACGGCATCGCCGAGCTTGGCGTCAGCGCCGGTCAGACCCAGCAGGCGCTGCGGCAGCTGCCTGCACAGTTCACCGACATCTTCACCAGCCTGCAGGGTGGTATGCCGTGGTTCACGGTGCTGGTGCAGCAGGGCGGCCAGATCAAGGACAGCTTCGGCGGGGTTGAGCCGGCGCTGAAGGGCGTGTCCTCGGCGATGCTGGGGATGGTCACCCCCGTTACCGCGGCGGCCGCCGCCGTTGGCGTGCTGATGTACGCCTGGTACGACGCCGAGAAGCAGCAGGAAGCCTACGTGCGGGCGCTGGTGCTGTCCCGTAACGAGGGCGAGGCAACCACGCTCAGCTTGATCAACGTGGCCAAGCGGACCACTGACGCGATGCAGGTCACTGCCGGCGCAGGTGCCGAAGTGGCTCAGGCGATTGGCGCCAACGGACAGGTCGCTGCGCAGAACATGCAGGCGGTGGCCAACGCAGCCATTGCGATGAAGGAGCTGACCGGCCAAGCCGTCGACGAGACCGTGGCCAACTACGGAAAGCTGGCCGACGCCCCGGTCAAGAACGCCCAGAAGCTTAATGAGCAGGTCAACTTCATGACCGTCGCGCTCTACGAGCAGATCAAGGCGTTGCAGGAGCAAGGGCGGAATCAGGATGCCGCAACCCTGATCACCAGGGCCGCCTCTGACGAAACCGTCATGGCGCTGGCGAAGGTTCGTGCCAGCCAGAACCCTGTCATCCGCGGGTTCAAGGATTTGTTCGCCGAGGCCACCAAGGCGTGGGGGGCGATGCAGGCAAAGGCTGGCTTTGGTGCAGCTGGTGCCCAGATGCAGGAGATGTTGGCCCGCAATCAGACTGATCTGGCACGGCTCAATCAGCTCATTGCGCTGCCAGGCGCAAGCAGGAGTTACATTTCCCAGCTCGAGAATGACATCAAGGAACGGTCGGCCAAGATCAAGGCCATCGCCGCTGACGTGGCGAAGGAGCGCAAGGACGCTGAAGTGAAGGCGGCACAGGCCGTATCAGCCGACTACGTCAGCGCCATGGACGCCATCATCGACGCAGAGGCCAGCAAGGAAGAGAAGAAGCGCCGGGAAATTGCCCAGGTCTCCGGCCAGGCCGACCATGCCATTCGGCGCGCTCAGGCAGCCAACCTCCTGAAGGAGGTGGCCACACTCGAGGACAAGAAAGCGCAGGCCCTGGCCGCGATCGAGAAGAAATACGAAGAGAAGAAGCCAAAGGGCGGCAGCACAGCCAGTGCGTCGCGCGCTGCAGGGCTGCAGGGCTACCGCGACGACCTTCTGCAGGAGCAGGCGACGATCACGGCCGGCACCCAGTTGTTGCGCGCACAGTTCTCCGCCCGTGAGATCACGGCGACCGAGTACTACCGACGCATGCGTGATCTGGCGCAGGCCAGCACCGACGCCGAGGCACACTCGCTCGAGGGGCAGATCGCATTCCTGAAGCAGCAGACCGTTGCTGGCAAGGATGGCATCAACGTCAGCCGCCAGTTGGGCGATCTCGAGGCACGCCTGGTCAAGGTTCGCACTGAGGGTGCGAGCAAGCTTCAGGTGCTGGCGACCGAGGAGACGGCGACCGCGCGCACGCGCACGAACGTCATCGCCGCATACGCCAATGCTCTCGAGGTGAGCAATCAGGCGCTGGAGCGCCAGATGCGGGCTGTGGCCGGACGTGTCGGGGCAGGGCAGCGCGAGTATGAGATTCAGCAGCGCATCAACGATGCCTACGCCGATCAGGCGGACAAGCTGCGCGAGCTTCAGCTGCAGCTGAACGCATCCCAGATCGATCAAGAGACGTTCGAAGCTGAGCGTGCGGTACTGCTCGCAAAGACCACCGATCGTCTGCAGATTGTGCGAGAGGGCTACGCCCAGCTGGCGGTCGCCGAGGGCAGCTGGCTCAACGGTGCGCGCGCTGCATGGGCGGATTACCAGCAGCAGGCGACCAACGCGGCCGAGCAGCTGGGCATGACCGCCGCTAACGTGTTCAGCGGCATGGAAGATGCCTGGACGAAGTTCACGACCGGCGGCAAGCTCAGCTTCTCCGACCTCACGCGCTCAGTGATTGCTGACCTGTCCCGTATTGCCTTCCGCCAGGCGGCGATGGGCATCTTCAATGCCGCGCTGGGCAGCACCATCGGCCCTGTGGTGCGCGAGAAGATCAGCTTCGATACGGGGGGCTACACGGGGCCAGGCGGCATCCATGAACCCGCAGGCATCGTGCACAAAGGTGAGGTGGTCTGGTCGCAGGCCGATGTCGCCCGTGCCGGCGGCGTTGGGATCGTTGAAGCGATGCGCCGTGGGCTGCTGGGCTACGCGTCCGGCGGTGCGGTGGGCGGCGGCAGTCCTTCCGTGGCTGGACTTGGCGCACTCAACGTCATTGTCAAGAACGCACCGGCCGGCACGACGGCGACCGCCACGCGAGGTCCCGCCGGTGTCGATGTCGAGGTGCTGCTCGGTCAGCTCGATGATGCGCTCGGCGGGCGCATCGCCAGTGGCACTGGCTCAACCTACAGGGCCATGCAAGGCCGGTTTGGACTGGAGGACACGATCTGATGGCACAGCTGCCCAGCACGGCCTTGGTGATGTTCAGCAATCTTCAGAACGGCTTCGACCCTTCTGTCCAGCGGGACGAGATGGAGCGCGGCCCGGCCAAGGAAAGGGTCCTCAACAGCAGGGTCGCCATGACACAGGCGCTCTCGCTGTACTTCGAGACCCTTGCGGCCGCCGACGAGTTCGAGGCCTGGTACTTCGATGTGATCGGTCGGATCGGCTGGTTCACCATGCGGCACCCGTACCGCGGCACCACCATCACCGTCCGCTTCATCAAGGGCGATATCGGCGTGCTGGTGCCGGACCAGCACGCCCTTGGCGACTACCGGCGGGACACAGCAGTGGAGTACATGCGATGAGCACGTTCACCGAGCGCCGCCAGCGCGTCACTGATCCGGTGGGCACCCTGGCCCTGCTTGAAGTATCAGCCCCCTCCTTTGCTGAGACGTTGCGCATCTGCAACGACCAGCGGGATTGGGTCAGCCAGGGCCAGACGTTCGTTGGCGCGCAGTTCGGGTTCAAGCTGCCTGATGACGTCAACGGGCAGGCCCCGCGCGCGCAGCTGGTAATCAGCAACGTCGGCCGGGCGATCACCGAGGACCTCGAGCGCTTGGCGCCGGGGGAGCTGGTCACGGCGCGTCTGATGATCACTGACCGGGCAGATGTCAACGTCATCGAGCAGGACCACTACCTGCCGATGATGACCGTATCGGTAACTCCGCAGGCTGCCACGTCCGCCTGCGGGGTGGACTACTTCACTCGGCAGCAGGCTGTGCGGTTGCGCTTCAACGCGCACGTCGCCCCAGGGATCTACTGATGCGGACCGCAGATGTCGAGCCGTTCACGCTCATCCCCTACGACCCTGATTCAGCCGATTGCGCGGACCTGGTGGTCAGCGTCCAGCGCGAACTGTTCGGCCGGCATGTCGAGATGCCCAGCCGCCGGCCGCGCGGGCCGCGCGGGGAGGTCGAGCTGGGGGCGCTCTCCCGCCCCTATGCGCGATTGCGGGAGGGACCGCCGCAGGACGGCGATCTGGTCCTGATGTTCGACCACGGACAACGAAACCCCGGCCATGCCGGGGTTTTCTTCTTTCTGGCCCATGAGGGCTGGGTACTCCACAGCAACGAACGCCACGGGTGCAGCGTCCTGCACCGCGTGCGCGAACTGCAGAGCTTTGGCCTGCGCATCGAAGGAATCTACGAATGGGTCTGATGCATAGCCCGGCCACCAGCGGCCGCCTGATCGTGACGCCGCACCCGGTGCTGGTCGATGGCCAGCGCAATCAGCCCGCGGACCTGCTGCCGGGCGAAGCCCTGTGCACGTTCCTGCATCGGCACGTGATCGATCTGGACGCCCAGGACTGGGTGGTGCTGATCGGCGGGAAAGCAGTGCCGCGCGGCATGTGGCCCTTCGTGTACCCCAAGCATGGTCAAGTGATCGAGGCCCGAGGGGCTGTGGGCCGCTCCGCCGTTGCGCTGGTGGCCACCCTGGCGCTGACCTACTTCACCTTCGGCTTCGGCACCTTGGCGACGTGGGGCGCCGGCGCCGCGGTGCAGGGGCTTGGCGCCGCTGCCGCGACCGGTATCTACATGGCGGGCTCCGTGCTCATCAACCGCGTGCTGCAGCCCAAGCAGCCGAAGCAGAGTGCTCCCGGCCAGTCGGCGTACTCGATCGCGGCCGGCCGCAATCGTGCGCGCCACGACCAGCCGGTGGGCTTGCTGATCGGGTCGATGCGCATCGCGCCGGACTTGATTAGCAACTATTACACCCACTACGAGGGTGACGATCAGTTCCTGTCCTTTGTGCTGACGCCCGGGCTGAACGTGGACAGCGTGGAACAGCTCTACAACGGCGATGCGCTGCTGTCGTCCTTCGAAGGCGTCCGCGTGTGGCACAACGGCTTCCCGGGTATGGTAGGCCAGGACATCCCGCTCTACGGCAATGCGGATGTGACCGACGGCGGCACGCTGTTGGACACCAGCAACGATCCCAAGAACCAGCCCAGCGCGTGGGTGCAGCGCACCAGCTCCGCCGGCAGTATCCGGCTGATGGTAGGCGTGGAGTTTCAGATCTGGGACCGCACGACCAAGGGCAAGGACAAGCGCAACCAGGAGCAGATCCAGATCCAGTACCGCGCGGCCGGCGCCGTGGCGTGGCAGAACTTCGGCAGCTTCAATGTCAGCGGCACCAACAATAAGAGCCAGCGCGCAAGCTACGCGATCGACGTGCCCGAGGGACAGTACGACGTGCGCGTGCGCGTGGCGGGCAACAACACCGACGGATCCGGTGCTGAAGCCTCCTTTGTCTGGACCACGCTGACCAGCGTTCAGCGGGACACGGCGAGCTATGCCGGGATTTCGCGAATCGGGATCCGGATGAAGGCCAACGGCCAGCTCAACGGAGCCCCCGATGAGATTCGCTGCGTCGCCCATTCCATGCCGATCCCGGTCTGGACGGGAACGGAGTGGGTGACGCAGCGGACCAGCAATCCGGGGGCTTGGATCCTCGCCTATGCCCGTGGCATCTATGCGCCTGATCCCACCGCGCCAGGTGGGCGCGTGCTGGTTGCCGGCATGGGGCTGCCCGAACGGCAGATCGACCTCGAGGGCCTCAAGGCCTTCATCCTCCACTGCGCCGCGAGCGGCTTCACCTACAACAACTGGATTATCGATGTCCGTAGCCACCAGCAGGTGCTGGATGTGCTGGCGCTGGCCGGGTTCGGGCAAATCAGCTGGCCCCGCGGGCGACTGTCCGTGGGTTGGGCTGCCGATGAGCAGCCGCTGTCCGGTGTGGTCAACATGGCCACGATCAAGAAGGGCGCTTTCCAGGTCGACTACACCCTGACCAACGGTGCCGACGGCATCGAGTACACGTACCTGGACAGCGCAACCTGGCAGCCCAAGACCCTGCGCGTGCCTGCCCCCGGCGTCACCACCATGCTCAACCCGGCGCAGGTGAGCGGGGAGGGCATCACCAGTGAGGCCCACGCGGTGATGCTGGCCCGCTGGCACCTGGCGCAGAGCCTGTACCAATACAAGGCGATTAGCTACAGCACCGATATCGAACACCTGTCGTACAGCCGCATGTCGATGTTGGCGCTGCAGCACGACATGACCCAGTGGGGCTTCGGTGGGCGGGTCAAGGGCGCATCGATCGCAGGCGGCACGGCCACCCTGCAGCTTGACGAGCCCGTGCCGGCGCCTGCGCAGGGCAACGCCTTCGTTGGGCTGCGCATCCCAGGAGAGCGCGTGTACCGCGTGCTGCGTGTACAGCCCTTTGCCGGCACCAGCGACATTCTTGTGCTGGCCGATGGCTGGCCTGCCGACGCAGCCCTGCCGGGCAACAGCGAGGCCAACCCGGCTTGGGACACGCTTTGGATCTACGACTTCAAGCAGACCCCGGGCCTGCGCGTGCGCGTGACCAGCATCCGGCCCGAGAGTGACCTGAAGGGCGCCGCGGTCGAAGTGGTAGCGGAGAGCCCGCAGTTCTGGCAATACGTGAAGACCGGCGAGTACGTCCGGGATCCGAACGAATCCCTGCTGCAGACCCGGCCGGTGGCCAGCGACCTGAAGATCACCGAGCGGCAGGTGGTTCAGGGCGATACCGAGTACACCGAGCTGCAGGCCACCTTCGCCATCACCGGCCCGGTGGGCGACACCATTGTGCTGTCCGACCTGGACGGCAACGCGTCGCTGGAAGAAGTGGCCAGGACCGTCACCCGCACCGCGACCTGGCGCATCCCGGGCGCCGGCACGTATCCCGTGACCGTGCGCCCCTACAGCCCGGACGGCAACGCCGGCGTGGCGGCCTCGGTGATCTACACGACCCTGGGCGCCGATGCGCCGCCGGTGGTGGTGGACCTGTTTGACGTTGAGCAGCTGAGCGGCGGTGTGCGCCGCTACACCTGGGGATTCCTGAGCGACACCATCCAGTCGGCCAACTTTGCCGGCGTGGAGATCCGGTACATCGCCGGGACGCACTCGGCCCCCGCGTGGGACGCGATGATCCCGCTGGGCGACGACGGCTACCACGCCTCGGCCTTTGAGGCGGTCTTGCCACCGGCGGGTGAGTGGACCTTCGCCTGCCGTTCGCGCAACACCTCCGGCACGCTGTCCACGGGCATGCAGCTGCTGGCCAAGACACTGCAGGCGAACCTGAGCGAGGTCATTGGCGGCATCGAGGACTCGCTCGAGGAGCAGACCCAGCAGCTGATCGAACAGCAAAACCAGATCGACCGCGATAAGGCCGACAGCATTGCGCGTGATGCCGCTGAGGCTGCTGAGCGGGCGGCTGCCTTCGCACAGGCGCAGGCGGACCTCGTCGGCGAAGCAACGCTGCGCCTGGCCGACGTGCAGAGCGTGCGTGACCAGGTCGTCGGCGTGGCCGAGGCCGTTGCCGATGAGGAGGCGGCGCGGATCCAAGCGCTCCTGAACGCCAGGCTGGACTGGAAGGCCGATATTGCGCTGGAGACGACTGCGCGCCAGAGCGATGTTGAGTCGCTGGCGCGTCAGGTCTCTTCGGTGGCCGCCGGCAGTGGCACCCAGTTCGACAGCAAGCAGGTCTGGTACTTCGACAGCACGGCCGAAGGCTGGACCGGCAACGGCGCGCCGACCATCGTGGACGGCTGGCTGCGGCCGGCAAACCAGGCCAGCAATCCGCACATCACCTCGCCGGCGGCACTGGCGGTGGACGGTGCGGCCTACCGCTTCATCAAAATGCGCCTGCAGCGGGTCGGCACTCCCACCTGGCGCGGGCTGGTGCAGTGGATCACCGACGCCGACACCACCTGGAACACCGCCAAGTCGGTGACCATGCCGGCGCCAAACTTCGATGCCGCCGGCATGGCGACGGTCGACGTCGACAACCTGCCGTGGAATGGCGCCTCGCCCATCAGGCAGATCCGGCTGTCGTTGGCCAGCAACCAGACGGCGACCGCCTACCTGCTGTTCGATTACATCGCCATCGGCCGCCCGACGCCGGGCGCCAGCGTGGCCCTGGTGCAGCAGGAGACCTTGGCACGCCAGACCGCCGACGCCACTGAGGCAACCCAGCGCAACACCTTGGCCGTGCAGCTGCGCGGCGACTACGCCGGCAACGATGCCGCCGCCGCGCAGGGGATGATCGGACAGGTCAACTCGGCACGGATCGAGGGCGACCGGGTTATCGCCGAGCGCACCAGCCTCATCGAGGGCCGGCTGCCGGCCGGCAGCGGCCAGCTGGCAAGCCAGGCATCGGTCGCCGCGGCAGAGCAGGCCAGCGTCGAGCGCGACAACGCCAACGCGCAGTCGATCAACAACGTCCGGAGCGGCCTGGACGGCGTGCTGCGCAGCTTCAACGCCATCCCCAACGGCACCTTTGATCTGGACGTGGCGAGCTGGGCCGCCTCGGGCTCCGGCAGCTCTTTCAGCTGGGATCCCACGGAGAAGGCATTGCGATCGGGTGCTGGATCGCTCCGCGTGGCAAACCTGACGCCGATCACTGTCAATCCGGGCGATGCGATCACCGTCACGTTCCGGACCAAGAGCAGCGAGGACATCAGCGGCACCGACGCGGTGACCGTGGGATTGATCTCCAGCCTGTCCAACCCGACCGGCTGGGTCCAGAGCTGGAACAGCTGGATCAACACAACGGGTGGCGCCTGGGCCTTGCGGTCCTACACGTGGACCGTGCCGAGCACCTTCAATCCGCAACAGCTCTACCTGCGCTTTGCTGCTGGCAGCATCCGTCCATTGTCCAGCGCCTACGTGCTAATCGATGACGTTGTCGTGCAGACCCCGGGCAGCATCGGTGACCTGCAGAACCGTGTCGCGGCCAATGCTCAGTCAACGGCGGCCCTGACCACCGAGGTCTCCAACGTCAAGGGCACTCTGACGGCACAGGGCGCCGCGTTGACCCAGACCCAGCAGGATGTGGCTGGCAAGGCCTCGAACGCGTCTCTGCAAAGCCTCTCCGGCCGCGTGGATGTTCATGACGGCCAGATCACCAGCCAAGGCGCGGCGATGACTGCGGTGCAGTCGCAGCTGGGCAACATCGGCGGCGACAACCAGCTGGGCAATAGCGGTTTCGAAAACGGCACACTGGGCTACAACACCAGCACCAGCGGTGCGGTGGCCGGCAGCATCGTGCGCACCCTGGTCGATTCACCGCTGCCCAACAGCACCAAGGCCTGGCGTTGGGCGATCGCGAACCTGCCGGCCAGCGGCTACAGCGAATTGGTCAGCAACTCCCAGGTGCGGACGCTTCGCGTGGAGCCTGGCAAGCCGGTCACGATTTCCGCGTATGTGAGGGGAACCATCGGGCCACGCGTGTTCCTGCAGATGGCGTGGCGGGACGCAGCAGGGGCCGCGATCTCTTACAGCGGCACCACGAACGTCGCGCCATATCGGGTCACGTCTGAGGCCTACGAGCGCAAGGTGTTCACCACGCCGCCGGCCCCGGCCAATGCGGTGACGGGCAACGTCTACGTTCGTGTGTATGGCACCAACACGCCCGACCAGTGGTTCGAGGTCGATAACGTTCAAGTGCAGATCGGCGAGGCGGCAACGGGCTACGCCCCTTCGGTGGCTGAAGTGGCCGACGCTACAGCGGCCAACGCAGCTGCCAGCAGCGCGCTGTCGACGCGACTGACGAGCGCCGAAGGCCAGCTGGTGAGCCAGGGAACAGCTCTGACAAACGTCAATGCCCGCATCGATGGCGTCCTGCTTACCGGCGACAACCTTCTGCCCAACAGCAACTTCGCGCAGGGCATGTCTGACTGGTTGTTCAATAGCGGAGGTGGCACAGGCAACACGGGCGTATGGGGCGCGACATCAGGGGATGGCGGTCCGGGCTATGTCATCACCAAAGCCGCAAGCCAGAATCCGTACCTGACCAGTAACAATGGGCTGTGGATGGCCGTGCGTGCCAATCGCCGGTATCGCGCCCGCGTGCGTGCAAAAGCGCTGTCAGGTACTGGCACGTTGCTGTTGCGTCTGCGTCGGCGTCACGTTGATGGCAGCACCTATTCTTCTGACGTCCAGAAGACGTTCAGCACCACGGTGTTCGAAAGCTGCGGTGCGGACTTCCCCGTCACGGCAGTGGAAAACACTGACATTCAGTTGCAAGTGTTCGCGTATCCGTCCAACACCAGCGTGGCCATCGACCGTGTGGAGCTGTACGACGTCACCGATCAGCTGTCATCGGAAGCCAACGCAGCGGCCACCACGTCACTGACCACGCGTGTGACTTCGGCGGAAGGCACTCTGACCAGCCAGGGCACGGCGATCACCAACGTGACGGCCACGGCGAACGGTGCGAAGGCCACGGCCGATGCCACCGCCAGCGGTTTGAGTGCCACCAATGCCACGGTGACGCAGCAGGGCAACACGTTGACGTCGCAGGGCACGCAGATCAATCAGGTGACTGCCTCGCTTGGCAGCAAGGCGAACGCATCGGCTGTGATCGAACTTGACGCCAAAGTCGGGCGCAACCTGACCGGTGGTGGCAATCTGCTGACCAACGCGTCTTTCTCGGAGAATGGCCGGAAGCCGTGGGGCTTTATCTGGAACGATCAGGGCGTGTGGCAGGAAGTGCAGAAAAACTTCCTTGATCCCACTTACTGGCCAACTGGCTTGAACAGCATGGGGTTCAGGGCGTCCGGTACGCCCAACAACAATGAAAGCCGGTTCGGGCTGGTAGGAAACGAGAACACCATCGGGGCACAGCCGGGCAAGAGGTACATTGCGTCGGCGTATCTGAACGCCCACCGTTGTGGGACCGTGGTTTGGATCGCGTTCTACAACCACGCCGGGCAGATTGTAGGCGAAGTCACGTCGCCCGAAATTGGGCCTTATGGCCTGGGCGGCTATCCCTCGCTGGCTGAAATGCCGCGACAGTTTGTGCAGATGGTTGCTCCGCCGACAACGCGTACCGTCAGGATGGGGTGGCGTGCGCGTGCGCATTCCAGCTTCGGTTCTGATCCGTATCTGTGGGCCGTGCGGCCGATGTTGGAGCAGGTTCCCGACGATCAGCTGACACCTTCCCCGTGGTCTGCGGGCGGCGCGGAAGATCACGCGGGCATCAACATGTTCACTGACGTCAACGGCAACGTTGCGGGCATGCAGGTGAAGAACAACGGCACCACGGGCGAGATCAACATGTTGGCCAGTGTGCTGAACGTCATCAGCCCTGGCGCAGCTGACGGCATGGAGCTGACCAAGGGCAACCTTCGTGTATGGGCTGGCAACTCGCAGGGCATCATGGGTAACGGCTTCGGCCCGGACTCGCTGATGCTGTACTTCGGTCCGAACGTGGGTATCGCTGGAGCGTCGAAGCAGCTGGCCACGATCTGGTTTGACCGCAATGGCGGTGCGTACTTCGGCGGTGCCATCGCTGCAGGTATCCGTCGCAACGCGGTGCAGTCCACGCAGACCACCACGGTTGGCGCGGGCGTGACCACGGGGTACTTCGACACCAACGGCAACAACAAAGCGGTGGTGATCAGCCTGAGCCGCCGGGTGCGGCGCACGAAGGGTGCATCGGGTAGCACCGGCTTTGTGACAGGTGCTGGCAGTAACTCGGCCACGGTCTACGTCTACCGGCAGATTGCAGGCCAAGGCGAAACGTTGTGGACGTCGTTCACCGCAGGCGGAGGCGTGGAGATCCTCAACGAAATCGACGGCCCCGACGTTGCAACTTCGGTGTGGAACGGGTCCATCACCTTGAACGACAGCATCGACGGTACTGCGCAGCGCTCTTACCGCGCCGAGATCGTTGCCTACAGCGAGCAGGCCGTAACCCACACATCCGGCACGTTTGAGGGTCAGACGATCACGCAGAGCCTGTCCGTCGTGTCGATCGAACAGTAAACCAGCGGGTCGCCGGAATCGGCGACCTCTTCTTCCAACAAAGGGAAAGCCATGAACTTCAACACAGTCCTGAACCTCCGTACCGAAAGCGCTGGCCAGCGCGGTATCGTGATCCTGCAGTTCTTGCCGCAGGAGGCCATCGGAGCCCCGCAGCTCACCATGTCCGTGGCGCCCGCAGTCGCCGCAGCGCTCGAGGTTGGCGAGACCTACCAATGGACCGCGAGCAGGGTGGATCCGGCTGCCCCAGGGCAGGGCACTGCCGGCAGCACGATCTCCTTCCGAGCGGTGCTGAATCTTCGCACGGAGTCGGCAGCCCAAGCGGGCACGGCGGAGCTGCAGTTCCTGCCCGAGGCGAGCGTCGGATTGCCCCAGCTCACGATGCGCGTGGGACTGGAGGTGTCGGCGGGCCTAGTCGTCGGCGCTACCTACCTTTTCGAGGCGGTAAAGATTTACGATGTGCCCGGCCCGGACGCAGGGGAGGAGGCGCTGTATGGCAGTTGAGGAGTCAGAGGTTCGCCAGGTGCTCGCCGGCATCGACCTCACCGAGATGGAGGATGACACCGGATGGTGGGAGACATCCGGCGGCGCCAACTTCGGCATGCAACGACTTCGGGCCCTGCTCGAGCTGCTGGACCAACGCGGGGTATTGGTGAAGGACGTGACCACGGGAACATCCGGCGCGGACTAAGCGGCAGGGTCCAGCAACTCCGGGACGTTATTGCGCGGCGAGTTAACCGCGCGGCTCACTCGGTAGGCCTCCATCGCAGGCGGATCGCTGGCCAGCAGCATCGCCATGGCGTCGTCGGGCGCTGCCGCCATCCATTCGTCCACCTGCTCGGGCTGCAACCACACCGGCATCCGGTCGTGGATGTCGGCCGATACCCCGCTGCTGTCGCCTGTGATGACGGTGAAGGTGCCGAGGTTGCCATCGGGGAGCAGGGGGCTGCTGTCCTCCCACAGCCCGGCCGCCAGCAGCGGGCCGGCTGCATGGATGAACCACGGATCCTTCTTGCCGTCCTCGGGGCTCACAGACCACTCGTAGTACCCGGCCATCGCCACCACGCAGCGGCGTTTCTTGAACGCGGTGCGGAACGCCGGCTTCGTGGCCACGGTCTCGATGCGGGCGTTGATCGTGGAGCCCTGCAGGCCCTTCGCCTTCGCCCAGAAGGGAAGCAGGCCCCATGCCAGGCGCGTGACCTGCCGGCCGGTGCCGCGGTCAAGGATGACTGACGCGCGCTGGGTCGGGGCTATGTTGTAGCTGGCAGGCAGCTCGAGCAGGTCCTGGGCCAGGTCGGGCAGGCCGAACTGGTCAGGCTTGAAGATGGGGGTCTGGACAAATCGGCCGCACATGGTCCGACCATAGGGCCAGCCACGTGATGGCCACGCGTGGGTATGCGGCTGCGCCGGGGGACCCGAGGAAGGCAACAGGGGTCATAGAAATGCCGAATATGGATCCGCGGGCGACGCAGTCTATCCAGCCGGCGAGGCACGTCTTGCACGTTGTTGGGCGCTCAATTGGTCACCATGCTGGCTTGATTAGAGTCTGGCGGTTGCAGCGCCGGCCGCGATGCTGGCCTAAATGAAAATGTGACTGGAATGCGCAGATAGAATCAGTTACGGGTAGGATTAGCAGCGAACCGTCCAGCGCGCAGCCTCATCTTGGCCGTATGAATAAAGCAATACCAGAAGACATAAGTGCGGTGGCTCTGACCGTAGGAGATCATCCTTACGAGGCGACACTCATAAAAAAAGACGCCGATTGTTGGGAACTGATCACCATATCTTTCGCATCGGGCCTGCGGCTACCAGGCTCGGGAAAATCCGGGTCATGTTTAGAAGTGCTGTTGGAGGCTGAGCGCATTGCAACAGAACACTTAGGGCGTTCAGTAAGCCTGCATTGAGACGTTTCGATCCGCGACTGTTCATGTCGGCGTTTGCGACATTGACCTCGAACGGCAAAGCCCCGATCACGACGAGCCCCTATCCGAGGGCGTCACTACGAGGTGGGGGACATCCCGTCCGCATAGTCCACCTGTAGCCGGGTGACAAAGCGGTCCGAAGACCAGTCAACGCGTCGTCCAACGAGGTACGTGCTGGACACGGACACGATGGCATAGCGTCTCAATCAAATGTGTGATCGGCGTCGCTGCTTGCTATCGGCAAGCTGGGGTGGAGGGGGGCGTAAGACCTCGCAGCCTCGCAACATTCACGCGCACTGCATGGGCTGCATGGTCAACTGGTTTCCCGATACGGGGACGCGCCCAAATGCAACTCCTCACACTGGTGTTTGGAACAGCGGGCCTATTCGCAGCGCTCTTAGGCGTTATAACGGTGGCCGCTCGGGCTTGGAAGGCGCGATGCCGGTCACTGAGTTCGCGCGCGAAAGTCCTCAAGGCGCTGCCGGCTCACAGCCTGCCTGTTGCCGCAACTCGAACATGTCAAAACAGCCGCGCCATCCAGGTCAGTGAGCCCATGCCCGACGATAGCAGCGAACTGGTGTCTACACTGGAGGCAGGTGCAATCGACGCGCGTGACTTGCACGAGCTCGCCCGTGACACTAAGCATGCCAGCTACACTCAGTAGGTAAAATTGCCCGGTATTAGGCACGGAACTCCTTACGTGTGCGGCGGAGGCAAGCCCCGATCATGAGCTGATAGGCGCTCAAACGCCAGCCGCGAGCAGGCAGCATTAAACAGTCTATCCGATGACTAACGTCCGGCGGATAGCCGTGCGTTAGCAACCGCTTGTTCGCGCGCACACGCTTCGCAGCGGATTACCAGCCCGCCCGGTAGACGGTGTATCGCATTTCCAGAGGCGGTAGTGACATGCATACAGCGAATACATTGGGCCGAAATGCATTCGACAACTTCCCTTTCAGAGCCCGGGGGCGTGGCCATCTCTAAGCAAATGATCTTGAATGCGCCAGTGTCTGTCATAAATGAGCCTGCTGAGTTTCACGGCGCCACGCTACCCGGCCTGCCATGAAGGTCGTTTGTAAGCGCTCAAGGTCCACTGTCACTGATCGTTCAGCGGGTCAATGCGGCACGCTCACAGCCGGGAGCGGATTAAGAGCCTCGAACGTCGGTGAGGATGTTCCATTCGGTTGGTTCGCCGCAAGAGCAAGGCTCACTGGCGCGACAGGAGTGTGGTGACTCGGGAGGAATCTCGCCTCCGACAACGGCTGCGCAGCGCGACAACTTATGCAGACAAGCCGCTGAGGCGCCTGGGTAGAGACACGTTCAAGCTGGCGCTGTCCGCAGCCATTTCAAAATAGCGAAAGAATGATAGTTCCACTAACCAAGTCGGAGTAATCGATACGTTCTACTGAAAAGTAATGTGTCGCTTTCATCCTGTTGCCCCCAGTGTTCCGCGTACTTGGCAGCGGGGTGTCATGATGACGCAACTACTCGGGCGCGGCCAGAAGGGGTAGGTCATCCTTTCGACGCGCGACCGCTTCCGGCGCTCAGCGTGGCAGTGGGCTATACTCCGCTGCGGGGGGGTCCAAGGAAGACGACAGGGGTCATGGAATGCCGATTCAAGCAATCGCCTACACAAGCGAGGCGGTGCCCGGGTTCGGCCTGGATGCGGCGGACGACTTAGCTCGCAGGGCAGCTGAGTTCAATACCCACGCTGGCGTGACCGGGTTGCTGCTTTTTGACGGGGCGCGTTTCCTCCAGTACCTGGAAGGGCCGGAGGACGGCATCGCGGTGGTCTATAGCAGGGTGCAGAATTCCCGGAATCACACAGGAATGGTGGAGCTAGGCAGGGCGCGGACCGGGCGTCGGCACTTCCCCTACTGGGCAATGCGCATGCTGCCGTCGGAGCCCGCTGAACTGCGCGGCGCGGTCGGTAAGGACTGGTCCAGCTTCGTGGTACGTCAGGTGGTGCCCTATGGCGACGAGCGGTATGGCGTGGAGGACTTGGCACGCATTGTGGTGCCGCACCTTGGCTTGGACTCGGTGAATGGCCCTCACCCCAAGGGAAGGCCGCACCTGTCGTGAGATGCAGCTCCGTTGCGGTGTGCGTGGAGGTGGGGGGTGGTTCTGGAGTCCTGAGTCAGGTTGCCGAGCAGGATCGCATGCCGGGTGTATTGAAAAAAGACGGGCATGCCAAGAGCGTGCCCGTCAGCTCCTAAGTCAGGCAGCGGAAGCTTCTGCGTTCCCGCCCATCTGGGCGAGCATCGTCAGCTTTTCATCCGTAGCCTTCTCTTCTTCCAGAGTTTCAAGAAGGAGAGGAAGCGCATCTTTGTAGCCGAGCTGTTTGGCCATCGCAGCGATGGTTCCGTATGAGGCGATCTCATAGTGCTCGACCTTCTGCGCCCCACCGATCAGGGCGGCGTCCCGGACCGGGCCCTTCTCTACCGAGTCGATCACTTCCTTGCCTTCTTCGACCAAGCCCTCCATCGCGGCGCACTTGATGCGCTTCAGCCGGATGCCGAGGATCTCGACAATCTGGTCAATGCGTTCGACCTGAACCTGCGTCTCTTCGAGGTGCAGCTCAAATGCAGCCCCCAAATCAGGGTTGGTAGTCGCGCGGGCGAGGCGGGGAAGTGCCTTGGTGAGCTGTTTCTCTGCGCTGTAGATGTCAGAGAGCTCATGGATGAACAGGTCTTCCATTGTCTTGATAGCCATTTGGATCCTTCACTGGGTCGGGGACCACACCATAGGTCGGCGGGTGTGTAGCTTGGGATCACGGGCCGTGACGCCGTTGCGAGCCTTTTAGAAATGTGCCGTTGTGTCCCCGACCTAGGCGTCCCTGCGGCCTTGGTGGCTTTACGCAACCGAGGGGATGAGGGTCGCGTGAGCATTCCAGAAACATGAAATCATGGTGGGCTGTATTTCGATGACGTCATCGTCAGTGATCTTGCTTGAGCCTTCAGGTGGTCACTGAGTGAGTTACCAATATGGTCACAGCCCTCGAAATAGACGGTATGGTTGCCGAATTAGATGCGCTGCTCCCGGTTTGGGCCACGGCATACCCCGAGGATCAATTTCTTCGCATGCTATCTGCAGCGCTGGAGTACATCGCGTGCTGCGCGTCGCAGGAGGCCCGACTGCACTGCCTGTGCCGCACAGGCCTGCTTCCCCCTTTGGCTGAGCAGTAGAGCTCTGTCGAAGAGGCCCCGCGTCCGGGGTGAACCCTTCACCAATGTATCGGGCTGTGAGACCGGGCCGGCCTATGCTCCGCCGCATGGACGACTCCCAGACCCTCACCCCCATGCCGGACGGCTTCTACTGGAAGCCGCGCTGCCACCTCGACACCCTGCCGACCGCCCTTTTCCTGCACGGCGAGATGGTCGCGACCATGCACCAGCGGATCGACGGCGCTTGGTTGGCCCGGCTGCACATCGAGGACGGCGTACAGGCGCCGTTGATCACCCGTCGATGCACATCGTTCGAGGAGGGCCGGCGCGGCTGCGAGATCTGGGCGCTGCGGCACGAGAAAGCCTTGCGAAAGAAGGTGGCGATCAAGCTGCAGTGGATCCAGGACAACGTAGTCCTCCGCGGCCGGGGCCGGCAGCTGGGAGAGGTGGACCTCACGCACTGAACTGGACACCGGCCTTGCGTTGCCGGAACATCTGTTGGCAGAAGGAGGGGCGCCCGACATGACCATCCTCAACGTGCTGCTAACACCTGAGCGGCTCCTTGTCGCGGTGGACACCTGGGCGGAAGACGCGCAGACCGGCGAGCAGTCAGCCGGTGCGAAGGTCCTGCTGATCCCGCAACATCAAATGGTGGTCGCAACCCGTGGCTCGGCGCGGTTTTTTCTGCACCTGTACCAGCGCATTTTGTTGGCCAGCTACCGGGCAAACTTCGGGCTTGAGCAGGTGGTCCGCGAAATGGCGCCCCTGATCGATCAGCTCTGGCCAGCATACGAGGCGGCTGCGACGCACGCCGGGATATCGAAGGACCGTCTGTGTACGGAACTTGTCCTGGGCGGGTGGTCCCACGAACGAGGGCAGATGGCGGCGTGGGCCTACGCCAAGGACGCGACAGGTGAGCCTGCCATTGCGCAACCACTGAGTGGCGGATTGGCATCGCCAGGCGAACCGCTACGCGGGAGGCCCGATAGTTTCGCGGCTCCCGACGTTCTCGCCGCCGGCCGGCTGCAGGCCGAGTACTTGAATGAGCAGGAAGGGCGGGTAGTGGCCGGGGGCCGCCTTATAGCGGCTACCCTGACCGCTGGCCAGGCCACCATCTCGGACCTCGGACCTATTTGATAAAGGCCCCGAACGCGGGCATCAGTCCAGCTGATCCCCTAGCCGCGCCGCGCCTTCGATTTGCGTCGTCAAGGATGTCAGTGCTTGTTGGAACGCCGCGTGGTAAAGGGCCGAGTGACCGCCTGCAGTGACCTGCTCATCGGCCAGCTCGGGCAGGACGTGAGACCACAGCTCAGCCAAGGCTGCTGGTTGTGGGTGCCGCGCGATGAGGGCATGGATCCCGTACTCCAGCGCTTTTAGGTAGCCTCGGCTCGCCAGCAGCTCCATCTCGCAGCGTTCGAGGCGCTCGATCAAATCTCGTGTTTGGTCAGCCATATCGGTGAGGTCGGGGGCGCCACAGTTTACCGCTCCAGTTCCCTACCGTAGGCAGCGGTGGATTCATTGACAGGGTCCCTGCGTTTACTAGACTTCTGTGATGGCTCAGACGGTGAGGTTTCAGGTGTTAAGCAAGGATGCGGTAAAGCAAAATGGCGTGGCGGGCGCGGCGCAAGTTATCTCAGGTGATCGCTTAGCGCACTCCGATCCCCTCTACCACTGCAGCCTGGACGCGGATTTTGTGCATTCGGCAAGGCGAAACTTGTCCCGCGCGGGCCGCAGTGCCTATGAAACCTACGCAGAGCTTGCAGCTGTCGTCCCCGCTCGGTTTGACGCGCTGATGAGGTTCCGGAACGTTGGGATGAGGGCTTTAGGAATGAAAGACCTGGGCTCCCTCAGTTCCGTTGAGCCTAACGACGAAGCCCTTCCAGGACAGCGCGCCGGTATCTTCACCGTGCAATCTAACGAGTTCAGCCGACTCATTCTGGAGGATGAAGACAAGCACCTGAGAGTCCAGTTGGCGCTGTGGTGGCTCCGCAGGGAAGGGCGCGACGAGCTGATCGTGTCCACCGTCGTTCACGTTCATAACGCCTTAGGAAGGGCTTACATGGTGCCGGTGGCTCCAACACACCGATGGATCATGCCTCTGCTACTGAGGCGGCTGAATGGCCGGTCTTTGAGCAGGCTGAAGGTGGACCCGGCAGCCTGATAATCCATTGATTGCGCCAGACCTCTGGCACAGCATTGGCACAGTCGGCGCGGAGACGGTTGGCGCGCATAGCGGGGTCGCCCCCCTCCTAAGGGGAAGGTCGCCCGTTCGAATCGGGCCGGGGTCACCAGAATCAATGACGTCCTTGATCCCTCGACGGTGGGGATCATCGTGACGTGTACGCACGTCACGCTTGCCGCGCTCAGGCAAGCGGCATCCGGAAGCTGAAGGTCGTGCCGTCCTCCGGTGTGGACGTGGCCGAGAGTGTCCCTCCGTGTGATACGGCGATCTGTGAGGCGATATACAGCCCCAGTCCAAGACCGGAATCCAGCCGCTGGTCAACCGAGCGGTGGAAGGGCTCGAACAGGGCGGGCATTGAGGCCTCGGCGATCATTCCCTGATTGCTTACGTCCAGCACCATGTCGTCGGCATCGGTGTAGCCGCGCAGCAGGACCGGCTGGCCTGCCGTGCCATGGATCGCGGCATTGATGAGCAGGTTGCTTACCAGCTGGCAAAGGCGATCGGCGTCGCAGCGCACCACCCCGGGCAGGGCCAGGTCCACCTGCAAAGGGCACGCGGGGTAGGGGGCGAGCGCCTGCTTGCCGGCCGTGCGCAGCGTGGCCGCGAGATCCTGCTGTGGCTGCACGCGCAGCGCCAGGCCCGAGCCGAGGCGTCCGCGTGCAAAGTCCAGCGTCACCTCGATCAGTTCGGCCATGCGATTGGCGCTGTCATCCAGATGGCGCAGTAGGTTCTGCTGGGCGGGCGACGTCGCAGACAAGGCCAGCAGATCGGCGGTCACCCGGATTGCCTGCAAGGGATTGCGCAGGTCGTGGGCCAGCACGGCGATGAACTCCTCGCGCTCCTTGCCCTCCTGGCGCAGCGCGCTGTTGCGTTGTTCCGATGCGTGCAGTCGGCGCTCTGACGTCGCCAGCGACTCAGCGTAATCATCCGCCGCCGTCGCGCGGTGGTCGGGGGCGGTCCGCATGACCTGCTGCGCGACAACATCGGCAAGCGCCGTCATCGCCCTGAGGACCTCGTCGGTGACGACGCGGGGCTCGGGGTCCAGGGTGCACAACGTGCCGAAGACCCGCCCGCCATCGACGATGATCGGAACGGAAACGTAGCTGCGGAATCCATGTCTGGCGGGAATGGGACTGCTGCATCGAGCGGCATCGAGCTGGCAATCGCCGAACCAGACCGGTGAACGCGTCGCGGTCACGTCACGGCAGAACGTATTGGCCAGGTCGAGCCGCATCCCGGCCGAAATGCCCAGCCCAGCTCGATCCAGGGCATGGATGGCCTGCCACTGCTGGTCGCCGACTTCGCCGACCAGCGCCACCCGCATGCCGCTGACCGCACAGGCCAGCTCCAGGCACGATTGAAACGAGGGAGGCACACCCTCCGTGGTGGATCGCTTCTGCATGGGTGTCGGCGTGCGGTGGGTGCGGATGCGACCATGGCGGTCGCAGGCGATTGTGACACCGCGCGCGGTCCGATGGAGCAGCGCAGCAGGTCGCGGAATACTTAAGAATTCAGCTCCACGCCCGGCGGGGAGTAGGGCAGGTCCGCGTTCGTCATCAGGGGGATGGCCTGTCGTGCGGAAATGACGACTGTCCTGCAGAACCCCCGTCCCGGCCGCGCTACCGTGGAACCCTTCTCGCTGTCGCACGTCGGGGCCTCACATGCACCTGCTGCTCGCTGTGTTGAAGGTCGCCGCTGCATTCGCCTTCGTACTCGGTCTTCTCCAGCTCGGCGGCCAGCTGCGGCGGCGCGCGAAGCGCCGTCGTGAAGTTTCGGATGAGTCTGATTGAGCGGTTCACTGCGCGCCCCTAGCGTTGAAGTCGCAGCGTTTGCTGTTCATGTTTCCCCGGCCGGTGCTCCTGCCCTGCTGTGAGCGGAACATGGCGCTCCGGGGATGTGGTGGTGTTAGGGAAGCCTGTATCGAGTGATCGTCCCAAGGGGACGCGCGTCGCCATGGCAGCGACGGTTGCACCTTCCGGGGGCGCGCAATGCGCCTGATGGACGTCGTCTATGCCTACCGCAAGCTGCGCAGTTGGCACGTCGCATTTCCGGTGGCCTGCGTCCGCGCGCTTCGATACGCGCTGACCGGGGACAGCGGACGCGTGCGGTCTCACGGGGGGTGGCGCCGCTCCCGCCTGCGTTCGGCACATCGCTACGACGACAACTGAGGCCGGCAACGTCGCCTTTGGGTCGCGTCCTATTCGAACGGGGCGATCGCCTCGCTACGTTCTCCGCCAGCGACGTGGCTCGCTTCGTCATGCCTGGCTGCGAGGCCAGGCCTCTTACTCATCCGGAACCCTCCAATGTCCATGATCAAATCCATCTCCGTCTCCCTGCTGGCCCTGGCTGCCCTGCAGGCATCCGCTGCCTCGGCCGCAGACGGCAACTACTACGCAGCCGGTCGTGTCGTCGGCGCCGAGCACAAGGCGCGCGACATGGGCGCCAGCGCCCGTCCGGGCATCGGTGCGTTCGTGCCGGGCCAGGAAAAGGACAAGTTCACCACCGGCTCGTTCGCGGGCGGCTACCAGTACGGCAACGGCTGGCGCGTCGAGGGTGAGTACACCCTGCCCAAGACGGATACCTTCACCAGCGGTTCGACGGCCTTCCCGACCAGCAGCAATGTGCACTACATCGAAGCGCAGCGCTTGATGGCCAACGTCTACCGTGATTTCGCGATCACCGATACGGTCTCGGTGTACGGCTCGGCAGGCCTGGGCATCACCCGGATCAAGTCGAGCGGCTGGCAGGGCACCGAAGCCCGCCAGTACAACGTCGGTCGCCAGGACAACCTGTCGTGGTCGCTGGGTGCTGGCGTGGCGTACAAGGCGATGGACCAGCTGACCCTGGACCTCGGCTACCGCTACGTCAACATGGGGCGCACCGAAAGCGGCTGGAATGCGTTCCCGAACGCGCGCGGCCTGCAGGACGAGAAGATGATCGCGAACCTGGGTTCCAGTGAAATCTATCTGGGCGCCCGCTACGGGTTCTGATACCCGGTCGTGATCCAGGACGCCCTGCCGCACACGTGGCGGGGCGTTTTTCTGCGTCTCTCCCCCCTGAATATCGAGCGGGCATCTGTCCCGCGGAGTGGCCATGGAGTATCTGATTGCGTTGATGAAAGAGATGGCGCTGGTGCCCGTCACCCTGCTGCCCATCATCAACCCCCTGAGCATCGCCTCCATCTTCGTGTCTACGGTCGGTGCCAAGCACGGCCTGGCCCGGATGCTGGCCCGGCAGATCGGGATGAACGTTGCCTGGGTCATCATCGCGTCGATGCTCGTCGGCACCTATGTGCTGACGATCTTCGGCATCTCGCTGGCGGTGGTGCGCTTTGGCGGCGGCCTGCTGGTAGCGGCCAGCGCCTGGCGGATGCTGGCGCCCCGCGAGGATGCCGCACCGAGCGCGCAGGAAACAGAAGCGGCGGGTATCGCCGATGACCAGCTCATGCAGCGCAGCTTCTATCCGCTGACGTTTCCGCTCACCACGGGCCCGGGCGTGATCTCAGCCTGCATCACGCTGGGCGCGCACGGTGAGTCGATGAACCCGCTGCACTTCCTCTCCGGCGCGATCGTCGCAGTCGGCGGTGCGCTGATGGTGGCGCTGGTGATCTACCTGATCCTGCGCAATTCAATCGTGGTGGTGACACGACTTGGGCCGTCTGGCGCGAAGGTGATGCAGCAACTGGTGGCATTCGTGCTGCTGTGCATCGGCATCCAGCTTGTGTGGTCCGGCTGGCTGGATCTGAACGGGCTGCGGGGCGTCGGCTAGGCGCGCAGGCGCTTACCCGTGTGATCGGCTGAAGCTGGACCTGCCCGCAGGCCTGCGGGTTCATCCGGGATCAGCGCGGCGCCAGAAGCTCCAGCAGCTGGCGCAGGCGATACGGCTTGGGCAGGAACTCGACATGGCCGGGCAGCGGCGGAAGCTGCGAACGCGCATAACCGGACGACAGGATCATCCGTGCGCCGGGTTGCGCGCGTGCGACGTGCTCGCTCAACTCGATGCCGGACATGCCGTTGGGCATGCTGACGTCACTGAACACCACGTCGTACTGGTGCTGGCCTTCCATCATCGCCAGCGCCTCGTGACCATCAGCCGTGGTATCCACGGTGATGCCCATGTCCTGCAGCGCCAGGCCGATCATGTCGCGAAGGTCATCCTGGTCTTCAACCATGAGTACGCGGATGGAATCAGTCATTGGCAGGAACCTCCAGGGCAGGCAGCAGCAGGCTGACCGTCGTGCCACCACCTTCGGTGCTGGACACATCGACGAAACCGCCGCATTGAGTAATGAAACCGAACACCTGGCTGAGGCCCAGACCGCTGCCCTTGCCGATGTCCTTGGTCGTGAAGAACGGTTCGCTGGCGCGCGCGGCAACGTCAGGCGCCATGCCGTGGCCCTCATCCTGGACACGGATGGCAACGAAATTGCGGTAGGTCGGGCTGTCGGCCTGCGGGTCCAGCCGGCGCTCGATGTCGCCGATGATACAGACATGCCCCCCGTCGGGCATCGAATCACACGCGTTGCTGACCAGGTTGGACAGCGCTGATTCCAATTGCGCGGGATCCAGCAGCACGTCCGGCAGGTCGCTGCGCAACTGCAGCGTCAGGCTGTGGTGAGCCAGGCAGCGATGCTGCAGCGCCGAAATCGCCGGTTGCAGCCAGTTGGCAGTGGTGACCCGCTCGCGTACGAGCGTCTGGCCCGCGCCGAAGGCCAGCAGCTGGCGCGTTAGCAGCGCACCCCGGTCGGCCGCGGCCTGCGCATTGCCGAGCAGTCGCGTACTGGTTTCATCGCCTTCGCAGCGCAGTCCGATCAGGTCGAGCGCGTTGTGGATGGTGGTCAGCAGGTTGTTGAATTCGTGCGCAAGGCCGCGGCTCAGCTGGCTGACCTTCTCGAACTGCTGGGTGCTGGCCAGCGCACGCTGGGCGTCGCGCAGCAGCACCTGGGCCTGGTAACTTTCGGTGATGTCACGGGTGACCTTGACGAAGCCGACGAGGACCTCACCTTCATGGACCGGCTCGATCACCACGCTCGCGCGGAACCGGCTGCCATCGCTGCGCAGGCGCCACCCTTCGCTGGCGTAGCGTCCTTCGCGTGCAGCGATTGCCAGCGAGCGCTCCGGTTCGCCCGACTCTCGGTCGTCGGGACAATGGAAGCGGCTGAAGTGCGTGCCGATCACCTCCTCCGCCGTGTAGCCCTTGATGCGCTGCGCGCCAGGATTCCACGTACAGACAAGGCCATCCGTATCCATCAGGTACAGGGCATGATCAGTGACGCTCTCTATGAGCAGCTTCAGCTGTCTGGACGAATCGGTCTGTGAGGTGAGCTTGGAGACGGCGTTTACCACGGGACTGCGCTGTAACCCCTGAGGCCGGTGACGCTAGAAGCGACAGTGTGAAGGAACTGTGTACGCGCACCTGTGCCGAAAGTCGTGCCGTTGACGACGTGCATTCAGTTAACATCAGCGTTCTTTGTGCCGGGATCTCCAACGATGACGTCTGCTTCAAGTCCGCGCGACCCTTGGGTATGGGGACTTTCGGCCAGCCTGCTGGTGGCCACCGCTGCACTTGAACTGGTTGTGCCGCTTGGGTATGCGGTCTGGCTGGCGTATTTCCTGGCGATCGGGGTGACGGTATTCCAGCGCCATGCGGGGCTGCCCCTGATCGTCGCCGGGGCGGCCTGCGTGTTCCTCGCGGTGGGCTACAACATTGCGCCCTCGAGCAGCAACTCTGCCTTCTCATACATCAATCGTACGATCGGCGGTATCGCCTTCCTGATGATCGGAGTGATCGTCAATCGCGCCATCCAGGCGCGGCGCGAGGCCAGTGAAGCGCTGTGGCTGCAGGAAAGTGAGAACATGGTCGCAATGAGCCTGCGTGGCGACCTGGGGCCGGAGCGCATTGCCGAGTCGGCGATGACCACACTCGCCGAGCAGCTGAAGGCGCAGACCGCCGTGATGTACCGGATCGAAAACCATCAGCTGGTGATGACAGGCGGCATCGCCCTGCCTGCCGGAATCCCGGCCACGCTGGGGCTGGAGGAGGGGCAGCTCGGAGACGTCATCCGCGCGGGCAAGGTGCGCCATCTGCACGAGGCCGAAGGCAGCGTGCTGCGGATCAGCAGCAGCCTGGGCAGCACGAGCCTGCGCGAACGCGTGTTGGCGCCGATCTTCAGCGACGAACAGATCGTGGGCGTGGTCGAGCTCGGGCGCATTCGTCCCGGTCGCGCGCCGCGACTGGATCGCGAGCTGCTGCAGCGATGCGCGGACACCATCGGCATTGCCCTGCGTGCGGCGGTGCTGCGTGCCCGGCTTGCCGAGCTTCTGGAGGAATCCCAGCGCCAGGGTGAAGAGCTGCAGGCGCAGCAGGAAGAGCTGCGCGTAGCCAACGAGGAGCTGGAGGAACAGAGCCGGAGCCTGCTGCATTCGCAGACCAATCTCGAGCAGCAGCAGGCCGAGATGGAGCAGACCAACGTGCAGCTGGAAGAGCGCACGCACGAGCTGGAGGGCCAGAAGCAGGCCCTGCTGGTGGCGCAGGCGCAGCTGGTGCGCAATTCCAACGAGTTGTCCGCGGCCTCGCGCTACAAGTCCGAGTTCCTCGCCAACATGTCGCATGAACTGCGCACGCCACTGAACAGTTCACTGATCCTGGCCAAATTGCTGGCCGACAATCGTGACGGCACGCTCAGTGCCGAGCAGGTCAAGTACGCGCAGGCCATCCTGTCCTCGAACAACGACCTGTTGTCGCTGATCAACGACATCCTGGACCTGGCGCGGATCGAGGCCGGCCACGTGGAGCTGGCCGACGAGATCGTGGTGGTCGAGGGCGCGCTGCAGCGCCTGCGGGAAACCTTCGAGCCGCTCGCGCGCGAAAAGGGCCTTGCGCTGGAGATCGTCGCCGATGCCGGCGCGCCCAGCCAGTTCACCGCCGACGGCCAGCGCCTGCAGCAGATCCTGAAGAACCTGCTGGCCAATGCGGTGAAATTCACCGAGCGCGGCACGGTCAGCCTGCAGGTGCAGGCAGTGGGCCGCGAGCGAGTGCGTTTCGTGGTCCGTGACAGCGGCATCGGTATCGCCAGCGAGCAGCTGGATGCGATCTTCGAGGCCTTCCGCCAGGCCGATGGCAGCACCCGCCGCCGCTACGGCGGCACGGGCCTGGGCCTGTCGATCTCGCGCGACCTGGCGACCCGCATGGGGGGCGACATCCGCGTCGACAGCGAACTCGGTCGTGGCAGTACGTTCAGTCTGGAGCTGCCGCTGGCGGGTGCGCCGGAGGCCAGCGAGGCAGCGCCGGGAATGGGCAGTGCCCACGCGACGTCGACGCCCGCACGCGTGCATGCGCCGGCCGCGCCCAACGCCGCGCAGACACGCAGTCCGGAAGGCGCCGCAGCCGTCGCACCTGCTGCGCTGCCGTCCTGGCACGCAGCCGTCAGTGCGCGCGTGGCGTCCTCGCGCAGCGAGCGTCTGATCCTTGCCGTCGAGGACGATCCCAGCTTTGCCGAGGCACTGGTGGCGCTGACCCGCGAACTGGACTTCGACTGCGTCGTGGCGACGACGGCCGAAGAAGCCCTGGCCATGGCGCGCGAACTGCGTCCCAGCGGCGTGCTGCTTGATCTGGGTCTGCCGGATGTCTCCGGCCTCAGCGTGCTTGAGCGCCTCAAGCGCGATCCCATGACCCGGCATATTCCGGTGCACGTGGTGTCGGGCATGGAGCGCAGCCAGCTGGCCATGGAGCTGGGCGCAATCGGCTATGTCATCAAACCGGCCACGCGCGAACGGCTGGTGGAGGCGATCCAGCATCTGGAAACGACCAGCCAACGCGACGTGCGGCGCCTGCTCATCGTGGAAGACGACAGCGAGCTCCGAGGCAACCTGGAGCTGCTGTTGGGCCGCGAGCAGCTTGAGATCACCGCCGTAGGCACGATCGCCGAGGCGGTCCAGCAGCTTTCCAGCGCGACCTTCGACTGCATGGTGACCGACCTGGCGCTGCCGGACGGCAGTGGCTACGACCTGCTCGAATACATGGCGCGCAGCGAAGAGGTCGGCTTCCCGCCGGTCATCGTGTATACGGGCAGGGCGCTTGACCGCGAGGAAGAACAGCGCCTGCGCCGCTACTCCAAGAGCATCATCATCAAGGGCGCGCGTTCGCCGGAGCGCCTGCTCGATGAGGTGACCCTGTTCCTGCACAGCGTGGAGGCCAACCTGCCGAGTGACCAGCAGCGCCTGCTGCGTGAAGCGCGTCGTCGCGATTCGGTGCTCGATGGCCGTACCGTACTGCTCGCCGAGGACGACGTGCGCAACATCTTCGCGCTCTCCAGCGTGCTGGAGCCCCTGGGCGTGAAGCTCGAGATCGCGCGCAATGGACGCGAGGCGGTCGAACGGCTGGCGAGCATGGAAGTGGACCTGGTGCTGATGGACATCATGATGCCGGAGATGGACGGCCTGACCGCCATGCGTGAAATCCGCAGCCAGCGCCAGCTGAAGGACCTGCCGATCATCGCGTTGACCGCCAAGGCCATGCCCGATGACCGTGAGCGCTGCCTGCAGGCTGGGGCGAACGATTACATCGCCAAGCCGATCGACGTGGACAAGCTGGTGTCGCTTTGCCGGGTCTGGTGCTCACGGCAATGAACGAGCAGGAGCTGTTCGACCTGGAGCTGAAGCTGCTGGTCGATGCGATCTATCAGCGATACCACTATGACTTCCGCAATTACGCGGTGTCGTCGCTGCGCCGGCGCATGCAGCAGGCGATGCAGCGTTACGACTGCCCGCGCCTGTCCGACCTGCAGCACCGCCTGCTGCACGAGCCGGAGCTGTTCACGCAGGCCATGCAGTTCTTCACCGTGCAGGTGTCGGAGATGTTCCGCGACCCGTCCTACTTCCTGGCGCTGCGCCAGCACGCCGTGCCGGTGCTGAAGACCTACCCGTCGATCAAGGTGTGGGTGGCCGGCTGCAGCACCGGTGAGGAGGTCTGGTCGCTGGCGATCCTGCTGCACGAAGAAGGGCTGCTGGATCGCAGCATTATCTACGCCACGGACATCAACCCGGCCGCGCTCGCCGCGGCGGAGTCGGGCACCTACGGGATCGACCGCATCGCCAGCTTCAGCCGCAACTACCTGCAGGCCGGAGGCCAGCGATCGCTCTCGGATTACTACGTCACCGGCTATGACGGGGCGGCATTCGACCGCAGCCTGCGCCGAAACGTGGTGTTCGCCGACCACAGCCTGGCCACCGATACGGTCTTCTCCGAGGTGCATCTGGTGTCCTGCCGCAACGTGTTGATCTATTTCAACCGGCCGCTCCAGGACCGCGCGGTCGGCCTGTTCCGCGAGGCCCTTGTACATCGTGGTTTTCTGGGCCTGGGCAGCAAGGAGTCGCTGCAGTTCGGCGAGCATGGCAACGCCTTCGAGATCACTGCCCGTGAGCAGCGCTTGTACCGGAAGGCGGCCTGATGGACGCCGGCCTGCGCCCGCAGTTGTTGGTGATCGGTGCCTCTGCCGGTGGGGTTTCGGCGCTGCAGCGCGCGTTGGCGGCGCTGCCGGCCGCACTTGCGTGCCCGGTGCTGGTGGTGCTGCACGTGCCGCGCGACCGCCCCAGCCGCATCGCCGAACTGCTGGATCCCACCACGGCGCTGCAGGTCCGTGAGGCCGAGGACAAACAGCCGCTGGAGACCGGCACGGTGACCTTCGCGCCGCCGGACTACCACATGCTGGTGGAAGACCGCGGCACCCTGGCGCTGTCGCTGGATGAGCCGGTGCTGTTCTCGCGGCCGGCCATCGACCCGCTTTTTGAATCGGCCGCGGCTGTGTTCGGCGAAGGCGTGCTGGCGATCCTGCTGACCGGCGCCAGCAGCGATGGCAGCGAAGGCGTGGCG
Organism: Pseudomonadota bacterium; assembly: GCA_037033225.1. Classification (GTDB taxonomy): domain Bacteria; phylum Pseudomonadota; class Gammaproteobacteria; order Xanthomonadales; family Xanthomonadaceae; genus Stenotrophomonas. The sequence continues at coordinate 7,082 of JAZBLM010000002.1, read as the reverse complement.
GCGGTGCGCCAGGCTGGCGGACTGGCCTGGCTGCAATGCCCCGATGATGCCGAGGCGTCGATGATGCCTGCCTCGGCCCTGCAGCGTGCCGGTGCCGATGCGGTGCTGACGCTGGACGAGATATGTGAATGCCTGAAGGAATTGAGATGAACCTGCTCGCTCCCGCGCCCGTGGCTGACGCGGCGCCGGTCAATGTGCTGATCGTCGATGACGTGCCGCAGAACCTGGTGGCCATGGAAGCGCTGTTGCGCCGCGACGGCCTGCGCATCCTGTGCGCTGCCTCCGGCAATGAGGCTTTGGAGCTGCTGCTGGAGCACGAGGTCGCACTCGCACTGCTGGACGTGCAGATGCCGGAGATGGACGGTTTCGCCCTGGCGGAGCTGATGCGTGGCTCGGCGCGCAGCCGCGACGTGCCGATCATCTTCCTCACTGCGTCGCCGCAGGATCCGGTCCGGGCGTTCAAGGGGTACGAAAGCGGTGCAGTGGACTTCCTGCACAAGCCCATCGAGCCGCAGGTGATCCTCGGCAAGCTGGGCGTCTTCATCGAGCTGTACCAGCAGAAGCGCCTGCTGAAGTCGCGCAACGAGGCACTGGAGCGGGCGCTGACCCTCAACGAGACGATGATGGCGGTGCTGACGCACGACCTGCGCACGCCGCTGTCGGCGATCCTGCTGTGTGCGGACAAACTGTCTCTGGACATACCGCCCGACGCCAGTGCCCAGCAGACCCTGCGTCATCTGGAAACCAGCACGCTGCGGATGGCGCGCATGGTCGACCAGCTGCTGGATTTTTCGCGCATCCGCTCCGGCGGGCTGCGCCTTGAACGTGGCCCCTGCAATGCCGCGACCGTGGTCGGTGCGGTGGTGCGTGAGGTGGAGCAGGGCAATGAAGCCGCTGCCATCGAGGTCATCGCGGTGGGCGATGCGCGCATGCAGGGCGACCCGGACCGGCTGGCGCAGGTGGCCTCGAACCTGATCGGCAATGCGCTGCTGCACGGCGGCCAGTCGCCGATCCAGGTGCAGGTCGACGGCGAAGATCCCGCCCACGTCGTGCTGCGCGTGCGCAACCGCGGTCATATCGGTGAAAGCCTGCTGCCACGCCTGTTCGAACCGTTCAAGGCCAGTTTCCATGCCAGCAAGGGCCTGGGCCTGGGTTTGTTCATCGCCGATCAGTTCGTGCGCGCCCATGGTGGTCAACTGCAGGCCCACAATGAGGCACCGGACGTGGTGTTCGAAGCGCGTCTGCCACGGCGCGCCTGATCGGCCAGGCCGGCATGGTCGCCGCGCCGGCGGCAGACGCTGCCCCATACAGGCACTAGACTTCATACCTGTAGGAAGCATGGGGGCGTGATGAATCGTTCGATGGGCGCCGGTATCGGCAACGGCGTCATGGCCGGAGCGCTGTGGGGCGTGGTGTTCCTGGCGCCTGCGGTGCTGATGGCCTTCGACGCTCTGCAGCTCTCGGCGGGTCGCTACCTGGTCTATGGACTGGTGGCCATGCTGTTGCTGGCGCCGCGCTGGAAACGCGTCGCCCCGCAGCTTGGCCTGGCCGAATGGCGCGGCCTGCTGTGGCTCAGTCTGGCGGGCAACCTGGTGTATTTCCTGCTGCTGGCCACGGCGGTTCAGTGGGCGGGGGGTGCGGCGGCCTCGTTGATCGTCGGCTTGATTCCGGTCGTCGTCACTGTGATCGGCGCACGCGAAAAGGGCGCGGTACGGCTGCAGGCACTGGTTCCTTCACTCGTGCTGTGCCTGCTGGGCGTTGCACTGGTGGGCTACGAGGCGCTGGTGTCCGAGCACGCGCAGACGCCCTGGCGTCAGCGCCTGCTCGGCCTGGCCTGCGCGTTCGGCGCGCTGCTTTCCTGGGCCGCCTACTCGGTGGGCAACAGCCGCTGGCTGGCACGTCGGCCGGATCTTTCCGCACATGACTGGTCGCTGCTGACCGGTGTGGTCACCGGCGCCCTGGCCCTGCTGCTGGTGCCACCGGCCTTCCTGTTCGGCGGCGTGCCCCACGCGCCTGGCCAGTGGGGGCTGTTCTGGGCGGTCAGTGCCGGCGTGGCGGTGCTCGCGTCGCTGTTCGGCAATGCCTGCTGGAACCGTGCAAGCCGACTGCTTCCCTTGACCCTGACCGGCCAGATGATCGTGTTCGAGACACTGTTCGCGCTGTTGTACGGATTCGCATGGCAGCAACGCGGGCCAACGGTGCTCGAAGGCGGAGCCATCGTCTGCCTGGTGGTCGGCGTACTGTGGTGTGCCAATGCGCACCGTGCTCCAGTGGCGATCACCGAGCACGCGGGCTGAGCCCTGTGCCGTCGATATGGTCTCGTCGGCAACCATTTCCGTGGACGTTGCCGACGCATTGCACGCTTTCTTTTTTGCATCGCAGCACTTGACACGGTCGCTGCCGGCAGTGTTTTCTAGGGACATGGTCCTCCCTGCCGCCCGCCTCGTCCGCCCTGCCATCGCCGCCGCGATGGGCGCGGCCGGGCGACGCGCCGGCGCCGGCCTGACCACCACCATTACGACCATTACCACCACCCGCCGGGTGCGGTCCGTCGTCTTCGCGTAACTCACGAAAACCACGGCCCCGCACCGAACCAGGTGGCGGGGCGACCTTCCACCAGCGCGTTGCGGGGCCTCCAGCCGAGGTCACCATGTCCATTGCCGCTGATGTTTCCCCTGTCGATCCCGTTACGCGCCGCCCGTCGGCCCTGCCGCGTGTGGTGGTGCACAAGTTCGGTGGCACGTCCGTGGCCGATGCCGACCGCTACCGCCACGTTGCGGGCCTGCTGCGGCAGCGCGGCGAAGCCGTGCAGGTGACGGTGGTATCGGCCATGAAAGGCGTCACTGACGCGCTGATCGCACTCGCGGGGCTGGCCGCCGCGGGCGATGCGCAGTGGCGGGAGCAATGGCACGCATTGCGTGCCCGTCATCGCGGTGCTGCAGTGGCGCTGCTGGGAGAGTATTCCGGCAGCAGCGTGGACTGGCTCGATGCGCGCTTCGACGAACTGGCCGAGCTTCTGGCCGCGCTGGCAGTGATCGGTGGCGTCCCCGACGAGGTGCTTGATCGTGTACAGGGGCTGGGCGAGGTCTGTTCAGCCCACCTGCTGGGCCAACACTTCCTCGCCATGGGCGTGGAGTGCGCAGTGCTGGATGCGCGCGACGTGCTTGTGGTTGAACACGGCGAACTGGGTGTCAACGTCGACTGGGACACCAGTGCGCAGCGGCTCGCCGGATGGCGCCAGGCGAATGCGCAGTCCCGCGTGGTGGCCACGGGATTCGTGGCCCGCGACCGACAGGGCCGCATCACCACGCTGGGACGCAATGGCAGTGATTTCTCCGGCGCGATCTTCGCCGCACTGTTCAACGCCGATGAACTGCAGATCTGGACCGACGTCGATGGCGTGCTGTCCGCGGATCCGCGACTGGTACCCGAGGCGGTGCAGCTGGACGCGCTCAGCTATGACGAAGCATGCGAGCTGGCCTACTTCGGTGCCAAAGTGGTGCATCCGCAGACAATGTCGCCGGCCATCCAGCGCGGCCTGCCGATCCTGATCCGCAATACCTTCCAGCCCGACCATCCGGGAACGCGCATCACGGCCGAGCGCTCGGTGAGTGGCCCGATCAAAGGCCTGACGCTGAGTGCCGACCTGGCCGTGCTGAACCTGGAAGGCACCGGACTGATCGGCGTGCCCGGAACCGCTGAACGGGTGTTCTCGGCGCTGCGCCAGGCGCAGGTGTCGGTGGTGATGATCTCACAGGGTTCGTCGGAGCATTCCATCTGCTGCGTGGTGCGGGCGAACGAATCCGTGCACGGCCGCAAGGCGCTGCTGCAGGCCTTCGCCCATGAATTGGCGGTCGGCCAGGTGCAGCGGGTCCAGCTGCGGGGCGGCGTCAGCGTACTGGCCGCAGTCGGCGATGGCATGGCCGGCCAGCCAGGCGTGGCGGCGCGACTGTTCGAGTCACTGGGCAGGGCACAGGTCAACATTCTCGCCATTGCGCAGGGCTCCTCGGAACGCAACATTTCCGTGGCCATCGACAGTACGGATGCGACCCGTGCGCTGCGCGCGGCTCATGCCGGGTTCTGGCTGTCGCCGCAGACCTTCGCCGTCGGCGTGATCGGTCCAGGCAATGTCGGCGCCGCCCTGCTGGACCAGCTGCAGGCCGCGCAGCCGAAGCTGCTGGGAAAGGCCAACATCGACCTGCGCCTGCGAGCCGTCGCGTCCCGACGCGGCATGCACCTGGCGCCGCGCGCGGTGACGGGGGACTGGCGCGCAGCGCTTGAAGCCTCCGTGCCGGCCGACCTCGACACGTTCACCGCGCACCTGCTGGCCGCGCACCTGCCGCATGCGGTGGTGATCGACTGCAGCGGCAGTTCGGAGGTGGCCGATCGCTATCCGGCCTGGCTGGCGGCGGGGATCCACGTCGTCACGCCGAACAAGCAGGCAGGCTCAGGCGCCCTCGCGCGCTACCAGTCCATCCGTGCTGCGGCCGCGGCCAGCGGAGCCCGCTTCCGCTACGAAGCCACGGTCGGCGCCGGGCTGCCGGTCATCACCACGTTGCGCGATCTGGTCGACACCGGCGATGAAGTGGTCTCGATCGAAGGCATTTTTTCCGGAACGCTGGCGTGGCTGTTCAACCGGTTCGATGGCAGCCAGCCATTTTCATCGCTGGTGTCGGAGGCCCGCGCCATGGGCTACACCGAGCCGGATCCGCGCGATGACCTTTCCGGGATCGACGTGGCGCGCAAGCTGGTCATCCTCGCGCGAGAGGCCGGCCATGCGTTGAGCCTGGACGAGGTACAGGTCGAAAGCCTGGTCCCGGCTTCGTTGCGGGACGGCAGTGTGGACGACTTCATGCAGCGGCTGGCGGACAACGACGAGGTCCTGGCGCAGCGCCTGCGTGAGGCGGATCAGCGCGGCACGGTGCTGCGGTACGTGGCGGCGCTGACCCCGCAGGGGGCGTCGGTGGGGCTGGTGGAGGTCCCGGCCGGGCATGCATTTGCCAACCTCAGGCTGACCGACAATGTGGTGCAGTTCCGGACCCGTCGGTACTGCGACAACCCCCTGGTGGTGCAGGGACCGGGGGCGGGTCCGGAGGTCACCGCAGCGGGGGTGTTCGCCGACCTGCTGCGGGTGGCTGCGGGCGAGGGGGCACGGCTGTGAGCGCGCGTGCCTTTGCTCCGGCCTCGGTCGGCAATGCGGCCGTTGGCTTCGACATCCTCGGGCACGCCATCGAGGGCGTGGGCGATACCGTGACGGTCCGACGCATCGCAGCGCGCGAGATACGTATCGATGCCATCCGCGGCGCGACGGTCGCTCTGCCGCGGCAGGCCGCCTGCAACACCGCAGGCGCTGCCCTGCTGGCGCTGCAGCAGGCGTTGGACCTGCCGTACGGATTTGCGCTGGAGATCGACAAAGGCATCCCGTTGGGCTCGGGGATGGGCGGATCGGCCGCCTCGTGCGTCGCCGCACTGGTCGCCGCCAACAGCCTGCTGGCGGCGCCACTGGACCGCCACGCGCTGTACCGTTTCGCGCTCGAGGGCGAGCAGGTCGCGAGCGGTGGCCGGCATGGCGACAACCTGGGTCCCATGCTGCTGGGCGGGCTGGTACTGAGCACGGCCGAGCAGCTGGTACCGGTCCCGGTGCCGGCGCAATGGCACAGCCTGCTGGTGCATCCGGACGCGGTGCTGGAAACGCGGCGTGCGCGCGAGGCCCTGCAGGGCCACTACGCGCTGGCTGATATCGTCGCGCAGAGCGCCAACCTGGCGCTGGTGCTGGCCGGATGCTTCCAGGGCGATGCAACGCTGGTGCGTGCTGGCCTGCGCGATGTATTGATCGAGCCCCGCCGCGCACCCCTGATCGTCGGCTTCGACGCCGCACGCGATGCCGCGCTGTCCGCCGGTGCGATGGGCGCCAGCATCTCAGGCGCTGGTCCCAGCGTATTTGCGTGGTTCGAGGATCGGGACGGCGCCAAGGCTGCCGCGGCACCGGTGCAGGCCGCCTTCGCCGCTGCAGGATTCGGCAGCCAGGCCTGGGTATCGAGCCTGGCGGCACCTGCGGCGGCACTGCTGTGACCCTTCTTTCATTCCAGGAGTCTTCAATGCGATATGTCTCCACCCGTGGAGGTGCGCCCGCCGTGTCGCTCAGTACCGCCATCGCGGCGGGCCTGGCGCCCGATGGCGGCCTCTACGTACCTGAGCGTCTTCCCGCGCCGCGTCCGTGGATCCCCACGCCGAGCCTGGCAGGGACCGCCGCACAGGTGATGGCGCCGTTCTTCGACGGCGATGCGTTGGCGCCGGCGCTTGAGCAGATCTGCGTGGAGGCGCTGGATTTCCCGGCACCGCTGCGCGCGCTGGGACGCCGCGGTGACCACGTGCTGGAACTGTTCCACGGGCCGACGGCCGCCTTCAAGGACGTGGGCGCCCGCTTCCTTGCGGCAACGCTGGCGCGTATCCAGAAACAGGCCGCGCCGGAGACGACCATCCTGGTGGCCACCTCCGGCGATACCGGGGCGGCGGTGGCCGCAGCTTTCCACGGGCGACCCGGGCTTCGGGTCGTGGTGCTGTACCCGGACGGCCGGGTCTCGCCCAGGCAGGCGCACCAGCTGGGATGCTTCGGTGGCAACGTGCAGGCTTTCCGCGTGGCTGGCTCATTCGACGATTGCCAGGCCATGGTCAAGCAGGCGCTGGGCGATCCGGCGCTGCAGGCCCGCCTCCCGATGAGCTCGGCAAACAGCATCAGCCTGGGCCGCCTGCTGCCGCAGATGAGCTATTACGCGCATGCAGCGCTGCAGCACCAGCAGGCGGGCGGGGCGGTGCTCAACCTGATCATTCCCACCGGCAACCTGGGCAATGCCATGGCGGCGATTCTTGCCCGCGCCATCGGATTGCCGATCGGGCGCATCGCATTGGCGACCAATGCCAACGACGTGCTGCCGCGCTACTTTGCAGGCGCCGGCTACCAGCCTGCCGCCAGCGTGGCGACCACCGCCAATGCAATGGATGTGGGCGCACCCAGCAACTTCGAGCGGCTGCGTTGGCTGTATGGCGGCGATGACCAAGCCGTGCGCGGTGGCTTCACCGCG
>JAZBLM010000001.1:0-187076 GCA_037033225.1 Pseudomonadota bacterium | reverse complement strand
CGCGGTCAGGCAGGGCAGGGTGCGGCGGCCCGGAGAGGGGTATCAGGCGGCCTGGGCGACCTTGCGCAGGCGATCCAGGACGAAATCGGCGAGTTCGTGCGGTGAGTACTTGGCGACGAAGGCGTTTGCGCCCACGCGTTCGACCATCGCGTTGTTGAACACGCCTGATAGGGAGGTGTGCAGCAGCACATACAGGCCGGCCAGTCCCGGGTGGCGCCGGATTTCCGTCGTCAGGGTGTAGCCGTCCATCGCGGGCATCTCGATGTCGGAGATCACCATCGCGTACCGCTGGGCGGGATCTTCACCCGCGGCGTGGATCTGCAGCAGGTGGTCCAGTGCCTGCTTGCCATCGGACAGCAGGGTCGCGCCCACGCCGAGCTGGTCCAGCACGCTGCGAATCTGCTGCCGGGCGACGCGCGAGTCATCCACCACCAGCACCTGCATCTGCGGACCGTCGGCCGGCATGGCCAGGGCCGGGTCCAGCACCGCTTCGCTGCGGGTGCCGGCGATGTCGGCCAGCACGCTTTCCACGTCGATCACCTGGATCAGCTCGCCCTGGAAGCGGGTGACGGCTGTCAGGTAGCTGGATTCGGCACCCAGTTCCGGCGGTGGGTGGATGTCCTGCACGGCGATGTTGACGATGCGCTCCACCCCGCTGACCAGGAAGCCCTGGATGGACCGGTTGAACTCGGTCACCACCAGATAACCCGGGCCGTCACCGTTGTTGCCACGCTCGGGATGGCCGATGGCCACGCCAAGGTCCAGCACCGGCACCGAGCGGCCGCGCACATCGGCCACGCCGGAGAACTGGCTGGGCAGGCCCGGCACCTGGAACAGGGCAGGGCGCCGCAGCACTTCCTGCACTTTGAACACGTTGACGCCAAAAAGCTGGCGTCCGCCCAGGCGGAACAACAGGAGGGCCAGCCGGTTGTGTCCAGCCAGCCGGGTGCGTTGGTCGATGCGGTTGAGCAGGTCATGTGACATGCAGACGGTATCGGCGACCCGCGCGCCGACTTGAGGGAAAGCCGTTGTCCATCGCGCAGGGTTGCCGATGGCTCACGCAGCCCAGCGGCACGACGGCGCGACGGCACGCGAACTGAACATGGGCCACCGTTCTGGCACGGACCTTGCAGCCTTGCATCGATCCCACGACCGGAGGCGGCATGCAATCCATCAAGACGCTGTGCTGGCTGATGCTGGCGGTAACGGCATCGGTACACGCGGAGCCGGCCTGGCAGGCAGTTGACAGCATCCGTGCCGCAGCCCTGTCGACCCTGGCCACCGGTGAACAGGGCGAGGCCCAGGTCGCCGACGCGCTCAGGCTGCCAGCGTGTGGGCAGCCGCTCGCTGCCAGCCCCACCGCAAGTACCACGGTGGAAGTCAGCTGCCCGGCAGCGGGCGGCTGGCGCCTGTTCGTTCCGGTCAAAGTGCGCAGGGAGCAGACCGTGCTGGTGCTTTCGCGGGGCATCGCGGCTGGAGAAATCCTCGACGCCGCCGATATCACCACGGCACAGCGTGACGGGGCCCGGATCGCCGGTGCCGTGCTCGGCGACCCGGCCGCCGCTGTCGGCCGGGTTGCCCGCCGGACGCTTCAGGCTGGCAGTCTGTTGGCTGCCTCGGATCTTGTGGCGCAACGGCTGGTGCGACGGGGTGACAGTGTCGCCCTGGTCTCGCGCCGGGGTTCAGTGGAGGTCCGGGTGGCGGGCAAGGCATTGGGGGATGCGGGCGAGAACGAGCGCCTGTCAGTGGAAAACCTGACCTCGCGCAAGATCGTCCAGGGCACCGTGGCCGCCAATGGCGACGTTTTAGTGACGCGTTGAAAAATATCGCCAAACCCCCTAAAGATCCCGGTCGGATGGCCGTTATCGTTACAGTACGGCAACCCTTGGAGCTCCCATGAGCCAAAAAATCGACGGTACCCTGCAAGCTGCGCAGACCCTGCGTGCGGTAGGCCCGACCAACCGCGCAGGCGTCAGCGTCGAGACGCCAACCCGCCCGGTGGACGCAGCGGACAGCCTGAAGCTGACCGGTGAAGCCACCAACCTGCAGGCGATCGAACGCAGCCTGTCCGCTGCGCCGGCAATCGATGCCGAGCGTGTGCAGGCAGTGCGCGACTCTCTGCAGAACGGCAGCTACCGGATCAATCCCGACGTGATTGCTTCGCGGATGCTTGATCTGGACCAGCAGTTGCAGGGATGAGCACGCGGATGAGCGAGCCCATGCAGCAGCTGAGCGAAGCGCTGGACGCCGAGCGCCAGGCCTTGGTCGCGCACGATGTGCACGCCCTGATCCGGGCGACGGGCGCCAAGCTGGATGCACTGCGCGCCTTGGACAAGGCGCTGCCGTTGGGCGAATCGACTCAGCTGCAGGAGCTGGCCGAACGCAACCGGGCCAACGGCGTACTGCTGTCGCGTCGGCGTCGCGAGGTCAACTGGGCCCTGCGCCAGCTGGGCCGCAGCGAAGACGCACCCGCCTACGACAGCAAGGGCCAGTCGCACCTGGTCACGGCGCGGCGTCCGCTCGCCATCGCCTGATCCGTTGCCCGCGCGCAAGCGGCGCGGCGAGGTGCGTCGCCGTCGTATAGTGGAGTCCACCTCCGCCATGCCGCCGGCCCGAGCCCGACTTGACCCGCACACCTCCCGTCTTTCCCTCGCCTGCCGCGCTGGAGGCCCTGCTGGGGCCGGTTCGCGAAGGGCTGCTACTGTTCACCGACGACAATGCGGTGATCCTGGCCAACCCGGCCATTGACGCGCTGCTCGCCACCGTCCGCACAGGCGGAGGCAGTCCGGTGCTGCGCCTGCGCTCGCTGCTGCCGCCCGATGCGATGTCCGTGGTGCAGCGTGACGGCCAATGGAGCGGCAGCCTAGTCATGGGCGAGGCGGTGGTGACCGCCCAGCTCTATCACCACCGGGATCAGGCCGCCGGCTATTACCTGGGCCTGTTCCGCCGCGTGGAAGGCCAGGAAGACTACGAACTCGAACTCCAGCAGCGCCACGCCGAACTGCGGCAGGCCTACCTGCGCCTCAACGGCACCCAGGAAAAGCTGCTGCAGTCGGAAAAGATGGCCTCCATCGGCCAGCTGGCCGCCGGCGTGGCGCATGAAATCAACAACCCGATCGGCTACGTGCATTCGAACCTTGGCAGCCTGCAGGAATACCTGCGCAGTCTGTTCACCGTAATCGAAGCTTATGAGCGTGCGTTGCGCGCCCCTGATCCGAAGACGCTCATACCGGAAATCGACGATATCCGTGACCGGCTGGACATCGACTTCATCAGCCGGGACCTGCCCCAGCTGATGGCCGAATCCCGCGAGGGCATCGAGCGGGTGACCCGCATCGTGCGCGACCTCAAGGACTTCTCCTATTCCGGCAGGGATGAATCGTGGAAGCTGGTCGACCTGCACGCCGGCCTCGAATCGACCATCAACATCATCTGGAACGAGCTCAAGTACAAGGTTGAACTGCATCGCGAGTTCGGCCAGCTGCCGCTGGTGGAGTGCCTGCCCTCCGAACTCAACCAGGTGTACATGAACCTGCTGCTCAACGCCGGGCATGCCATCGCCGAGCGCGGCGTGATCACGGTACGCACGGGGGTGGACGGCGAACAGGTCTGGGTGGAGTTCGAGGACAACGGCGGCGGCATCTCGCCCGAACTGCGGCAACGCATCTTCGATCCGTTCTTCACCACCAAGCCGGTCGGCAGCGGCACCGGCCTGGGGCTTTCGATCTCCTACAGCATCATCAACAAGCACAACGGCCGCATCGACCTGGACAGCACGCCGGGCGTGGGGTCCACGTTCCGCATCGTTCTCCCGATCAAACAGCCGCGATAGGGGGGTGTTGCCGGGCTGCGCCCGGCACCCGCTTCGCAACGCCCCAAGCTGCAGGGCGGCGCGGCGGAGGGTCCGAGGCAGACGCGGCATTGACGCCAGCCGCGAGGCTCAATCCGGTTCGACCACGCCTCAGCGCGGCACCAACCGGTCGTCCGACGATGTGCCCGGCTCAGCCGGGGCAGAACCGCCGTTGCTGCGCCGCTGCTCCTCGAACGTCCGGAACGCCTGGTGGATGTGCTTGCGCAGCTCGTCGTCGTTCCACGGTTTGGTCAGGAAGCGGTAGATCGCGCCCCGGTTGATCGCTTCAGTGACCGTGTTGAGATCGGTGTAGCCCGACAGCACCAGCCGGATGGTGTCCGGATACAGCATCTTGACCCTGCCGAGGAATTCGGTGCCGCTCATGTCGCTCATGCGCTGGTCGGACAGAATCACCTGCACATCGTTGATCGCCAGCAGGTCGAACGCATCGCGCACGTTGCCCGCCGCAAGGATCCGGTAGCCATCGCGCCGGAACAGGCGCACCAGCGAGCGCAGCACGTTTTCCTCGTCGTCGAGCAGCAGCAGCGTACGGTCGGGGCGTGTCTCTGCAAAAGCTTCCGGACGCAGGTAGCGCCGGCGCAGGGTCATGCCCGCCGCGTCCGAGGACATGGGCTCGCCGAACAGATAGCCCTGGAATACATCGCAGTCATTCCGCCGCAGGAAGCCGAGCTGGGCCTGCGATTCCACTCCGTTGGCGATTACCGTCATGCCCAGTTGATGGCCCATGGCGATGATCGCGCGCGCGATTGCGGCCTCGCGGTTGCCGGCCGGTGCGCTCTTGATGAAGCTGCGGTCGATCTTCAGCTTGTCCACCGGATAGCGGACCAGCGCACTGAGGCTGGAATCGCCCGTGCCGAAGTTGTCCAGGCTCAGGCTGATGCCTTCGTTGCGCAGGTTGACCAGGGTTTCGTGGACGAAATTGACGTTGTTGGTCAACGCGCTTTCATTGATCTCCAGGGTCAGCATCGGGGCCGGGATGCCGGCCGCCTGGATCAGGCCCATCACCTCGGTGAAGAAGTTCGGTCGCAGCAGCTGCAGGGTGGACACGTTGACCGCAATGGTGAAGTCGTCGAACCCCTGGTCGCGCCATTGGCGTGCCTGCCTGAGCGCGCCTTCCAGCACCCATGTGCCGATCTGCACGATGATGCCCAGGCGCTCGGCAGTGCGCATGAAGCGCTCCGGCACCAGCATGCCCAGCGTCGGCGACTGCCAGCGCAGCAGGGCCTCCATGCCGACCACATGGCCGTCGCGCGAACTCACCAGCGGCTGGTAACGCAGCTTGAGTTCGCCGTTGGGGATCGCATCGATGATCTGCCGCGAAATGATGCTCTCGCTGTGGGCGCTGGGCACCGTGTCCACTGCATGCACACGTATCGTGTTGCCGCCTTCGCGCGCCGCCTGGTAGAGCGCATCTTCGGCATGGTCGAGCAGGCGCGAGACGCTGCTGGCGTGCTCCGGACACAGGCTGACGCCCAGCTTCCCTGTCATGAACAGGGTGTAGGGCAGCACGGACAGCGGCAGTTCGAGCTGCTGGCGCAGCTCTTCGGCGAAATCCTCCGGCAGGGGCACGTCCGGCGTGCGCGGCACCGCGACCAGGAACTCGTCGCTGCCATGGCGCCAGAGCGTCCCGCGTCCGCGCAGCCACGACTGCAGGCGCTGGGCCACCAGGACCAAGGCCTGGTCACCGACCTCGGCGCTCATGTTCTCGTTCACCGAAGCGAAGTGATCGATGTCGACGTGCATGAGCATCATCGGCACACCGCCGCCGAGCGCATCGGCCACCATGGCCTGCAGCACGGGGTGGCCGGCGCCCAGTCGGTCCGGCGCATCCTCGATGCTGACCTGGGGCAGGGGGGCGTTCCACATCAAGGGCGTGATTCCAGTGGAGCATCGGACGGGGTGCCGACACGATAGGGGAGATGGAGTTCGATCAGGGTACCTTCGCCGGGCGCTGATTCGATGCTCAGCTGTCCGCCGACGCTCTGTGCGCGTTCGCGCATCACGATCAGGCCAAGGCCGCGCGGTCCGGCCGGATCGAAGCCCTCGCCGTCATCACGTACCTGCAGGTGCAGCTGCGTATTGTCGATGTCCCGCAGGCTCAGCAGCACCTGGCTGGCACGGGCGTGGCGCAGGGCGTTGGTCAGACTCTCCTGGGCGATGCGGAAGCAGGCCTGTTCGATGGCGTTGTCCGGTCGGCGGGGCAGCGCGTCGATGCGCGGCAGCAGCTCGGTCTGCGAGGCGCGGAACAGCACGCCAGCCTGCCAGCGCAGCGCCGCTTCCAGCCCCAGCGCGTCCAGCTGCGGGGGGCGCAGCAGGGTGGACAGATCCCGCAGCTTGGCCACGGTACCGTCGGCGAGCCCGACGATCTGCTCCAGGTCCTCGCGGCGGCGCACGGCATCCTCTTCGTCGAGCGCGGCCCATGCCGAAAGTTTGATCGCGGTGATCGCCTGGCCGATGTCATCGTGCAGGTCGCGCGAGATCGCGCGGCGCTCGTCTTCCTGCAGCGAGAACAACCGCCCGGCCATGGCCTGCAGCTCGCGATTGCTGTTCTCCAGTGCCGAGCGCGTACGTTCGGCCTCGCTCAGGTCGCGCACGATCATCAGGCGGCAGTCGCGACCGCCGTAGCGCACCTCGCCAACCGCCAAGCCCGCCTGGAAGCCGCTGCCGTCCGCGCGTTGCATGCCGACGATCGCGATCTGCCCGGTGCTGGCCTCGGCCAGAGGGGAACGCAGCTGAGCGCGCACGGGCGCCAGACCCTCGTCACTCACCAGCGCCTGCAGGGGCTCGCCCAGCAGCGTATGGCCTTCGTAGCCGAACAGGCGCACGGCGAACGCGTTTGCATACAGGACGTGCTCTTCGAACAGGATCACCACGCCGTCCGGCAGCACCCGCACCAGCTCGCGGAACTGTTCTTCACGTTCGCGCAGCAGGCGGCGCGACTGCTCGCGCTCGGTCACGTCCTGCAGGGTGCCCAGCACGCGGGGGCGCCCGTTCTCGTCCACGCCGCTCTCCGCGCGCAGGTGGCACATCAAGGGACGCCCATCCATGCCCAGCAGCGGCAGCAGCACGTCCACGTGCACCGGCGCATCGGTCCCCATGCCACCCAGCAGCTGCTCGGTGGTCAGGGTGGTCGCCGTGTCGGCAGGCACCAGCAGCTCATCGACGCGGTGCCACGTACGCGCCTGGGGCGGCCGCCGTCCGAGCAGGCGATACACCTGGCGCGAAAAGCTGGCCAGGCCCGTGGCCGGATCCAGCTGCCACGCGCCGATCCGCGCCAGTTCGTGTGCTTCCTCCATGCGCTCCAATGCCTGGTCGCGACGGGCCAGCGCTTCATCCTCCGCCGTCCGGTCGATCACGATCAGCAGCCGGGCAGGGCGGTCTTCCACGTCGATCGCACTGCTGCGCAGCTCCATCTGGCGCAGGCTGCCGTCCCGCAACCGCAACGCCGTGCGCAGCGTGCAGGGCTGCTCAGGGCGTTCGCGCAGCTGCTCCAGCGTTTCATCCAGCTGCGCCAGCATGCCCGGCGGCCACAGGCAACCGATGGTCTGCTGCAGCAGCTCCTCTCGGCTCCAGCCAAACAGCGCACAGGCAGCGGGATTGGCATCGAGGATGCGCGCGGTCTGCAGGTCGTAGAGCAGGATGGGTCCCGGGTTGCCGGTGAAGGCCTGCCGATGACGCGCCTCCGATGCGGCCAGGCGGCGGTTGGCCTGCAGCACGTGGGCACCAAGCGGTCGCAGCAGCAGATACAGCAGCGCGGCGCTGGTACAGACGAAGAACACGCCCTTCGTGCTCTGCAGCCAGGCCGCCTGGCGTGCGTCGCTGACCAGCGTGGCCACCGCGGCATCGCTGCTGACGATCCACGCGATGGCCAGCAGCAGATAGACCAGCACCACTCGACGGCGCTCACGCCGCAGGCTGCGCGCCAGACGATCCGGGTCGGCGGTCAGGGGGGTGTCGCCGGGAGGTTGCGGGGGCATGGCGGTGTGCGGGCCAGGTCACGGTCGGGAGAACGGCAGCGGTCACCATAGTAGCGCGGCACGCTGCAGGGCGGCGCGCGCCGCGCCCTCAACTATCCTTTGCGGCGGCCGCTAACGGTTCTGTTCCCGGGTGTCGGGGGCATCATAGGAGCGCGTGCGTGGACCAAGGGATCATTGCCAGCCTGTTGCAGCACCCGCTCGCCTCGGCGTTGGTGATCCTTGACCGCAATGGCGCGCCGCTGGCGGCCAATCCGATGGCACGTGCCCAGGGCCTGACCGCCGCGCTCGCCGCTTACCAGCCAATGCTGGAGGACATCCGCCTGCTTGCCGCCGATGGCGGTCTCGTTCCGTGCAGCCTGCCAGGGGGGCCGTGCGGACGCCACGACGGCTGGATGCGCGCCGTCCACGATCAGGACGGCAAGCTGCTTGCCTTCACCCTGAGCATCCCGCAGCCCGAAGGCGGCACCGCCGCATCGCGCTGGGAGCTCGCCCTGGACAGTGCGGGCCACGGCCTGTGGGACTGGGACGTGGCCGCAGACCGGGTGACGCGGTCTCCCCACGACCGGGGTGCGACGGATGTGCAGCACGGAGCGTTTGCCCTGCTGGAGCGCGTCCACCCCGACGATCGCGACGCCGTGCGCGACGCTGTGCAGCGTCACCTGCAGGGCGATGCAGCCCCCTACAGCGCCGAGTTCCGTTACGCACCGCCGGGACAGCCCTGGCGATGGGTGCTGGACCGCGGACGCGTGGTGGCCCGCACCGCCGACGGCCAGCCGCTGCGCATGGTGGGCACCCACACTGACATTGAACAGCAGAAAACGCTGGAAAGCCGCCTGCAGGACCAGCAACTGCACCTGCGCCAGGCGCAGCGGATCGCCAGCCTTGGCAGCTGGTCGTGGGACCCGGCAAGCCGGCGCTTCTGGTGGTCACCGGAGCTGCTGGCGCTGCTTGGCGGAGACGGCATCGCGCCGGCTCGTGGGCTGCTGCGCAGCTGGCTGCACCGGCTGCAGCCGCGGTCCCGTGGCGCGCTGCGCACGGCATGGCGGCGGCTCTGGCGCGATGGCGAAGCGGTCAACCTGGACCTGGAACTTGCAGGAGACGGCCAAACGCCTGCACTGCAGCTCCGGCTCTGGATCCAGCCGATGGCCGGGGCCGACAAGGCGATCCATCGCCTGTTGGGCCAGGTGCAGAACATCACCGAACAACACCAGACCGATGCCCTCATCCGCTGGCGCACCGAGCTGCTGAACCGGGTTTCGGCCCTGGGGCGCATTGGCGGCTGCGAGATCGAGGTGGATACGCGGCAGATGCAGTGGACCGAGGAGTGCTATCGCATCCATGGCCTGCGCAAGCAGCCCATCAGCCTGGAGCAGGCGCTGGCGCTGTACGCCGACGACTCGCGGGCCGCGTTCAACGCCGCGCTGGACCGCATCGCCGCCGGTGGACTGCCCGAGCAGCTGGACCTGTGCTTCTATCGGCCGTCCGGCCTGCGGGTGTGGGTGCAGGTGCTCATCGAGATGGACCTGCGCGATGGCTTGCCGGCGCGCTTCGTTGTCCTGTTTCGTGACATCAGCCGTGAGCGGGAAGCCAATGAGCGCATCGAGCTGCTCGCCCACTATGACCTGTTGACCGGACTGCCCAACCGGATGCTGCTGCGTGAACAGACGGGCGAAGCAATCGCCCAGGCGCAGGCACGCGGTACGACGCTGGCGATGCTGTTCATCGACCTGGACGGCTTCAAGACCATCAACGACAGCTTCGGCCATGCAACCGGAGATACCCTGCTGAAGTCGGCTGCGACGCGACTGCACCAGAACCTCCGCAATACGGACCTGTTCGGCCGCTTCAATGGCGATGAATTCATCGTCGTGCTGCGTGACCTGGCCGAAGCCGAGGATGCAGGCCGGGTCGCGCGCAAGCTGATCGACTCGCTGGGTGAACCCCTGCACCGCGGCCAGGACCTGCTGAAGGTCGGCGCCAGTGTCGGCATCGCGATGCTGGAGGAGGGGCGGGCGGATTTCGAGAGCCTGCTGCGCGCGGCCGACGCGGCGATGCACGCCGCCAAGGAAGCGGGCCGAAACACCTACCAGTATTACAGCCAGGACGCGCTCGTCCGCATCCAGCGCCGCCTCGACATCGAGCACGCCCTGCATGGGGCGATCGAGCGCGATGAATTCAGCCTGGTCTACCAGCCGCTGATGCATGCCGAGGCGGGGCAGCCGCCTGCGATCGAGGCGCTGCTGCGGTGGCACCGTCCCGGACTGGGCTACTGCAGCCCGGCGGAGTTCATTCCCATCGCCGAGAAATGTGGCGAGATCATCCGCATCGGCGACTGGGTACTCAATGAGGCGTGCCGCCAGGCGGCTGCATGGGACCGCGCGGGACTCGTCTTCGATCGGGTTGCGATCAACGTGTCCGCCGTGCAGCTGCGCGAACGCGGGTTTGCCGAGCGCGTCATCGAAGTCTGCCACGCCAACGGCCTGTCACCGACCCGGATGGAGCTTGAGCTGACCGAATCGGCGCTGATCCGTGACACGGACATCCTGCGCCACTGCTTCGACGTGTTCGAACGCCACAACGTGCCACTGGCAGTGGATGATTTCGGAACCGGCTTCTCCAACCTGCACTATCTCAACCGGTTCCCGGTGGGACGGCTGAAGATCGACCGCAGTTTCGTGCAGGGCATGCTGGAGGACGTCGGCACCGCCGAGGTGACCCAGGCCATCGTCCACCTTGGCCACGCGCTGGGCATGAAGGTCGTCGCCGAAGGCGTGGAGACCGCGCAGGAAGACGCCATGCTGCGCCGCCAGGGCTGCGATGAGATCCAGGGCTACCTGTATTCACGGCCGCTGGTGCCGCGCGAACTTGCGCAGTGGCTGCGCAACGCTGCCGCGCCCATCGCCGCCCCCGATACGGCTGAACTGGTGGGCTGAGCAGGGCGGGCCTTTCCCGGCACCGGTATTGCCCGGTGCAGGGACCGCCTTCGAGCAGGGCCGGCAGCGTGCCGGTCGCCTGCAGGGTCCATCGGACTCGCGACGTTACTCCCACTCCATGGACCTGCCGTACTGGCAGGAACGCGGCTGGCGGTTACCCGTCGCCGACCAGCTCGCTGGCATCCAGCCCCAGGTCCCATGCCAGTCCCACCTCCTCGATACCGGCCACCGCCGGTGCCTGCTGGCCGGCGGCCTGCAGCAACTGATCCAGCTCTGACCGGGCCAGCGCCTCCAGGCGCTGCAGCTGCGCGCGGGCACCCGGTGCGGGCGGAGCTGCAGAAGGCAGGGGCGCACGCTGTGCGTCGGACGCCGTCCACGACAAAGCCCCGGACAGGCCGGGGCTTGGTTCATCGCGTGACGGGACGCGCTCCACCTGGAATCAGAACAGTTCCACGGTGCCGGCGCCCATGCTCTGCTGGGTCACCGGCTTGTGCGGCGGACGCTCCCACTCGCTGCGCAGGTCACGCAGGCGGTTGCCGGTACGTGCCAGGGCGCTCACCATCTCTTCGCTCGCCGTGCCGTCATTGCGCTGCAACAGTTCCTGCAGCGCCAGGGCCTCCCGGTTGATCGAGGTCAGGCGGTCGAGGTGGACGTGGACGCCACCCAATGCCTGGGTCGCGATATCTTCGAACTGCAGGGCGCGGACAGCCTCGGCAACGCTGCCGTCGATGGCACGTGCGCATTCGGAGACTTCCCGCATGCCGTCGCCGAGCGAGGCATTGATCTGCGCCACGTTGTCGACCATCGAGGCCGCTTCCATGCGCGCTTCCCGCGAGCGGTCCATGTCACGGGACGCCATGTGCGTGACCGTTTCGCGGACCTTGGCAATGGCGTCCTTGGAGCTGTGCGCCAGCTTGCGGATCTGCTCGTTGAACGTGGTCGAACGTTCGGACAGGTTGCGCACTTCGTCGGCCACCACCGCGAAGCCTCGCCCGGCCTCACCGGCACGGGCGGCTTCGATGGCGGCGTTGAGCGCCAGCAGGTTGGTCTGGTCGGCAATCGATTTGACGTCTTCCAGCAGCGCGAAGATGCCGTCCAGGTGCTGTGCCATCTGGTCGATGTGCTGCACGGTATTGCTGCTCTGGCCGCTCACCTGTTCCAGCGCTTCCACCAGCTGTTCCATCTGGTGGCTGGCGTGCTGGGCGAAGCGGGCCACGTCCAGACCGGCCGAGCCGTCTTCGCCGGTACGGTCGACGATGCGGGCCAGTGCCTGGCTCTGCTGGCGCGATTTGCGGTTCATGGCTTCAAAGCTGCCGCCCAGTCCGGAAACCGCCTGGCGGATCAGGTCGCGGGCGCGCTCGACTTCGCTGCGCGAGCCGTCGATCTCGTTGCCGACGAAATTACGCAGCTCGGTCAGCAACTGGTCCTGCTCACGCAGGATGCGTGCCTGTTCCGGCGAGCGGCTGGCCTGTGGGCGGGTGCTCCACCACGCATGGCCGAGCCAGCTCAGGGTCATGGTGGTCAGGATCGCCCAGCGCAGGGCGGCGGGCCACTCCATTGCAAAGGCGAGCGGCAACAGCAGGGTCAGCACCAACGGTGCGGCCAGAGAAATGATGGTGCGAGAGTACATGGACGTTCCCGGGAGAGTCACGAATGCAGTATCGGCCGTACCCCGGTTCTCTTTAGAGCCAACTACGCATGCAGCATGGCGCCGGCAAGGGTGGGGGCGCGTGCCGCCGGTTGCGCACAACCCAGGCGTGCGCCGCCAGCCGTCCGCGCGGTGCCGGAAAGCCGGCTGGAGCCGCCTCCACCGGGCAGAGATCGGCGCAGATTGCGCGTACTGCCGGCGACAACCGGCAGCATCCCGCCTGGAAGGGGTGGTCAGCGCAGGGCGCGGTCCACGGCGTCGACCATCGCCTTGCGGGCCAGCAGGAAATCCCAGTAGCTCCCGCCCATCTGGCGCCACAGCACGGCCGAGCGCACGGCGGCCAGCAGCAGGGCCCGGATCTCCGCGACCACCCCGGCCTGGCCGAGATAGTGCGGATTGCCCTGCACCATGACCCTGGGCTTGAGATGGCTGATGGTGTCGGCATACACCGTACCCAGCGTGGAGAGCACGTCCGGGTGACCGCTGTCGCCCAGCTCCCGTGCCTGTCGGCTGGCACGTTCGATCCCCGCGGTCACCCGCCCGATCGTATCGTGATCGCGCACGAAGCGGCGCTCCAGCTGCAGCACCGCCAGCGCCAGCTTGGGCAGGATCGGATCCTGGCCCTGGTTGCGGAAATAGTTGTGCAGCAGGCGCAGCCCGGGCTTCAGTGCATCACGATCGCCATAGACCGCCTGCGGCGAGGCGGCGTCGATACGGAACACGCTGTCCATCGCGGTGCGGACTGCGGCGGCGTCTGAGTGACCGGTATCGGCGATCCGCCGGACCTGTTGCAGGGCCTGGGCGATGCCGGCCAGGGCCAGCACGCGGTCGTCGACAGTAAAGCTCATGCAGCAGATACCTCAAAAGGAGAAGGGGTGGAGCGCAGGCGCTGTTCCAGCGGTGCATCGGTGGCAGCGATCACCGCGCCACCCAGGCAGACATCGCCGTCGTACAGCACCAGGGACTGGCCGGGTGTCACGGCGCGTTGCGGGTCGGCAAAGCGCACGTGCAACGTGCCATCATCGCGCACCGTGACCGTACAGCCCTCGTCCGGCTGGCGATAGCGGGTCTGCGCGGTGCACTCGAAGCGTGCCGCCGGTGGCGCGCCGCTGACCCAATGGGCAGTCTCGCTGACCAGCGCGGTGGACATCAGCCAACGACTCTCCCGGTCCTGGTCGACATACAGCGTATTGGACGCTACGTCCTTGCCGACCACGTACCATGGCGCCGCCGCTCGGCCGCGCACGCCGCCGATGTTCAGGCCTTCGCGCTGGCCGAGGGTGAAATAGAACACGCCGGGATGCTCGGCGACCGGCACGCCGTCCGGATCCACGATGCTTCCCGGCCGCGCGGGCAGGTACTGACCGAGGAACTCGCGGAAGTCACGCTCACCAATGAAGCAGATGCCGGTCGAGTCCTTCTTGGCATGGGTCGGCAGATGCGCATCGCGTGCCATCCGGCGCAGGTCGCTCTTGTTGAGCTCGCCGATCGGGAACAATGTGGCTGACAGCTGGGCCTGCCCGAGCTGGTGCAGGAAGTAGCTCTGGTCCTTGCTGCGGTCAGCGCCGCGCAACAACAGGAACCCTTTGCCGCGCTCGGCGACGCGGGCGTAATGCCCGGTGGCGATGCGTTCGGCACCCAACCCGCGTGCGGCGTCCAGGAAGTGCTTGAACTTCACCTCGCGGTTGCACAGCACGTCGGGATTGGGCGTGCGCCCGGCGGCGTACTCGGCGAGGAAATGCTCGAACACGCCTTTCCAGTACTCGCTGGAGAAATCGCGGAAATGGAACGGGATGCCCAGCAGCCCGCACACCGCCACCGCGTCACGCCGGTCATCCTCGGCCCGGCATTCACCACTGCCGTCGTCCGCCCAGTTCTGCATGAACAGGCCTGCGACGGGTTCCCCCTGCTGCACCAGCCGCCACGCGGCCACGGACGAATCAACGCCGCCGGACACACCGACCATGATCGATGGCCTGCTCATGCAATCACCTCGCTGACCAGTGCCAACGGATAGCGCCTGCCGCCGAGGTAGTCGGCCACGACCTGCCATACCAAGGGGCTGCGCAGCCGCGCGTGCGCCTCCAGCAGGGCGTCAGGCTGCAGCCACAACGCCTGCACGATGCCGGTGTCCAGCTCGCGCAGCGGGTCGTGGCGCACCGGCCGCGCGGCATAGCAGAAACGCAGGAAAGGCGTGCCGTCCGGCGCGGTCCACTGGTAACAGCCGATGAAGCAGGTCAGCTCGACGTCCCAGCCGGTCTCCTCCCGTGTCTCACGCAGCGCGGCCTCGGCCAGCGACTCATCCGGCTCCAGATGCCCGGCGGGCTGGTTCAGTACCAGTAGGCCGCCGATCCGCTCCTCCACCAGCAGCACCCGGCCCTGGTCGACGACGACCGTGGCCACGGTCACCCGGGGTGCCCAGCGCTGCGCAGTGGCATCCACTTCAGTATTCGTCCTGCCGGGTCAGTTCAAGCTCCATCGCATCGGCCGTACGGGTGGCCGCCGAGATGGCATCGCCGAGCGCCTGCGAAGGTGCATCGGCGTCCAGCTTCACCACGAACATGGCGATCCGCTCTTGCTTCACCCAGCCGCCCATCTTGGCGTCCTGCGAATCCTCCAGCAGCCGGTTGGCCACTGCCTGGGGGAAGGCGTCGGTGCTCGACTGATAGCCCGGAGACCAGACCTCGCGCACCTTGTTCGCGCCGAACTCCTCTACCACCGACCGCACGTAGACCAGCTGCGTGCGGTCGTCGTCCATGTCGAACACCATCCGGTAATCACCGTCTTCATCCACTTCGTAGGGGTAACCGAGGGTGTCGAGGTGGCGGGCCACGGCCTTGTCCGGTTCAGCCGCGAAGGCTGCCGGGGCGAAGAGCAGGGCGGCCAGCAGAGCGGGACCAAGCGTCCTGAGCATGGGAATCCTGTGAAGTCGATGCGGAAAGTCCCGCCAATTGTGAAGGCCGAGCAGGTCGTCGTCCATTCCGGCGGAGCCAGCCTTTATAATAAGCGGATGCCTCGTGAGACTACCCACTCCCATTCCGACCATGGCGTGCTGCTCGATCCGGCACGACCGGAGGTCGCGCCGCCGCCGTTCTACCAGGTGATGCTGTTGAACGACGACTACACGCCGATGGATTTCGTGGTCGATGTCCTCCAGCAGTTCTTCAATCTCGACCTGGATCGCGCGACGCAGGTGATGCTGCATGTCCATACGCGTGGCCGGGGAATCTGCGGCGTGTTCACCCGCGAGGTGGCTGAGACCAAGGTGGCCCAGGTCAACGAGTACGCGCGCCTGAACCAGCACCCGCTGCTGTGCACGATGGAAAAGGCCTGACTTCGGCCAGGCCGGCCCTGCTGCTGGGTTTGAGCGTTCCATCTGCGGCACGGTATCGAGGGCGAAACCCGCCCATATGTCGTTTTCCGAGCTCTGCCGCCGATCCAGCGCAGGGGCTCGTCCCGCGCTGACCGCCAGTACGGTGGGTTTTCGGCCATCAGCGCCGGTCCGCTCCGCGTCGGGCACTGAAGCGTTGTAACGTGTCAGGGACCCGGCCCGAGGCGCCGCGCGCATGCTAACGCCATATGAACGCGTGCTTCCGGTAGGGTGATGGAAAACCTGTGGTCAGGCCGCATATCGTCTTCAACTGCCGCCGGAGTAGAGCATGTTCAGTAAAGACCTCGAACACACCATTGGCCAGTGCTACAAGCGGGCGCGTGAGGCGCGGCATGAGTTCATGACCGTCGAACACCTGCTGCTTGCACTGCTGGACAATCCATCCGCCCAGGCCGTCCTGAAGGCCTGCGGGGCGGACGCAGAGCGCCTTCGCCACGAGCTGGAGCAGGCCATCGAGGCTTCCGTCTCGCGGCTGGCCGAAGACGATGGACGCGACACCCAGCCCACGTTGGGCTTCCAGCGGGTCCTGCAGCGCGCGGTGTACCACGTGCAGTCCTCGGGCAAGAAGGAAGTCACCGGCGCCAACGTGCTGGTGGCGATCTTCGGCGAAAAGGATTCCCATGCCGTGTACTACCTCAACCAGCAGGACGTGACCCGACTGGACGTGGTCAACTACCTGTCCCATGGCATCGCCAAGCTGGGGGAGGAAGGCGAGGCTGCTGCGCCGGGCGATGCCGAAGGGCGTGCCGAGGGCGGCGAGGGCGAATCCAAGGGCGATGCGCTGGCCGAGTTCGCCAGCAACCTCAACGAGCAGGCCCGCAACGGCCGGATCGATCCCCTGGTCGGCCGCGCTGACGAGATCGAACGCACGATCCAGGTGCTGTGCCGCCGCCGCAAGAACAATCCGCTGTACGTGGGCGAGGCCGGCGTGGGCAAGACCGCGATCGCTGAAGGCCTGGCGCGCCGGATCGTGGAGGGCTCGGTACCGGAAGTGCTGGCCGATGCCGTTATCTATTCGCTGGATCTGGGTGCGCTGGTTGCCGGCACCAAGTACCGCGGTGATTTCGAAAAGCGCCTGAAGGGTGTGCTGACCGCGTTGAAGAAGGTGCCCAACGCCGTCCTGTTCATCGACGAGATCCATACGATCATCGGCGCCGGGTCGGCTTCGGGCGGGACCATGGACGCCTCCAACCTGATCAAGCCGGCCCTGGCCTCCGGCGACCTGCGCTGCATCGGCTCGACCACCTTCCAGGAGTATCGCGGGATCTTCGAGAAGGACCGCGCCCTGGCGCGTCGCTTCCAGAAGATCGACATCGTCGAGCCGACCGTCGGTGAGACCTACGAGATCCTGCAGGGACTGAAGCCGAAGTACGAGGCGCACCACGGCGTGACCTACGCCGACGACGCGCTGCAGGCGGCCGTAGACCTTTCGGTCAAGCATATCGGCGACCGCCTGCTGCCCGACAAGGCCATCGACGTCATCGACGAGGCGGGCGCGCGTCAGCGCCTGCTGCCGGACGATCAGCGCAAGGAGCTGATCGACATCGAGGAGATCGAGGCCATCGTCGCCAAGATGGCCCGCATTCCGGCCAAGCAGGTCAGCGCGACCGACAAGGATGTGCTCAAGCACCTGGAGCGCAACCTGAAGATGGTGATCTTCGGGCAGGATCCGGCCATTGAAACCCTGTCGTCGGCGATCAAGTTGGCGCGCTCCGGGCTCGCCAACCCCGAAAAGCCGATCGGCAACTTCCTGTTTGCCGGTCCTACCGGTGTCGGCAAGACCGAAGTGACCAAGCAGCTCGCGCTGCAGCTGGGCATCGAACTGGTGCGCTTCGACATGTCCGAATACATGGAAGGGCACTCGATCAGCCGCCTGATCGGTGCACCTCCGGGCTATGTGGGCTTCGATCAGGGCGGCCTGTTGACCGAGAAGATCGTCAAGACGCCGCATTGCGTGCTGCTTCTGGACGAGATCGAAAAGGCCCATCCGGACATCTTCAACATCCTGTTGCAGGTCATGGACCGCGGCGTGCTGACCGACACCAACGGGCGCGAGGCCAACTTCAAGAACGTGATCCTGGTGATGACCACCAATGCCGGCGCCACCCAGGCCTCGCGGCGCTCGATCGGTTTCACCAAGCAGGACCATTCTACCGACGCGATGGAAACCATCCGCCGCAGCTTCACCCCGGAATTCCGCAACCGCCTGGACGCGGTGGTGCAGTTCCAGCCGCTGGCGTTTAGCCACATCCTGCGCGTGGTCGACAAGTTCATCATCGAACTGGAGATGCTGCTGCAGGAGAAGCACGTGTCGCTGTCGGCCACGCCGACCGCGCGCGACTGGCTGGCCCAGCACGGCTTCGACCCGCTGATGGGCGCCCGCCCCATGGCGCGGGTGATCCAGGACAAGGTCAAGCGTCCGCTGGCCGACGAACTGCTGTTCGGCAAGCTGGTCAATGGTGGCAAGGTCACGATCGACGTGCGCGACAACGAACTGTTCGTCGAAGCGTTCCCTGAGCCGGAGCGGCTGCTTCCCGCTACGGTGGATTGAGGTCTACGGGCGAGGCGGGGGACGTCCCCGCCATGCACCCGATGTGGAGCCGGCTTCGGCCGGCTTCCTTTTGATCCCTGCCGGCTGAAGCCGTTGTCGGAACGGCTGGCTACCACCGAATCGCGCCCACGACAAAAGGCCAGCTGAAAAGCCGGCCTTCCATTTACGCCGAAGCGTCCCGCCGCTTATTTCATGCGGTAGGTGATGCGCCCCTTGGTCAGGTCGTACGGGGTCATTTCAACCTTGACCCGGTCGCCCGTCAGGATGCGGATGTAGTTCTTGCGCATGCGGCCGGAGATATGGGCGATGATTTCGTGACCATTTTCCAGGCGGACGCGGAACGTCGTATTCGGCAGCGTCTCGCTGACGGTGCCTTCGAACTCGATGGAGTCGTCTTTCGACATGTAATCCTGTGCGGTTCAGAGAGCGGCCACGGTGGGCCTAAGCCGCAGCATTTTACGCACATTCCTCCGGTTTTGCAAAGAATGCGTTAACCGCCAAGGAGCTGCCTTACCGGCCAGTCCCCGACGCGCGCGGCCCAGCAGCCCTCCGGCCCGGGCTGCCGCACGGCCTGCACCACGTGCTGGAGGAACGGCGCACGCGCCCAGTGCACCGCGCCCATCCGGAGCAGGTGTGGATTTTCCACCTGGGCATCCATCAGCGGGACGCCCCATCGGTCCAGCAGCGCCCCCAACGCGGCGAGCGCGACTTTCGAGCCACCGCTGCGGGCACTGAACATGCTCTCGCCGAAAAACATCCGGCCGATGCCCACCCCGTAGATTCCGCCGACCAGGCTGGCGTCCTCCCACACCTCCAGCGAGTGGGCATGGCCCAGGCGGTGCAGCTCAACGTAGGCGGCGATCATCGCTTCGCTGATCCACGTACCGTCCTGTCCGGCGCGCGGGGCGGTGGCGCAGGCGCGCATGACTGCCTCGAACGCCGTATCGGCGCGCACGGTCCAGTCTAGGCCTTTGAGCTCACGGCGGAGTCGCCGTGACAGGTGAATCCGGTCGGTATGGAACACCATCCGCGGATCCGGCGACCACCACAGGATCGGTTCACCCTCGCTGTACCAGGGGAAGATGCCGCCCGCGTAGGCATTGAGCAGGCGCACCGGTGACAGGTCGCCGCCCAGCGCGAGCAGACCATCAGGTTGCCGCAGGGCGGTTTCGGCGGGAGGAAACGGTGCGTCCGGCGCATCGGCCAGGCGCCAGGGCAGGGGGCGGCTCACGCCGGCAGTGTAGCGGCATCATCACGCCCGCGTTGCTCGCCGCCGCACGCGCATCCGTGCTGGATCGCCCGTCATCGGGTCCGTCTCCATGGCGCCGCTTCGGGCGAGGTGCGCGATGCGCCCCATCAGGAAGGCCGGGGTCAGCGGGTTGCGCCCGTCGTCGCGGGCGCTCACCTCGGCTGCCAGCCACAACGCCGGGCGCCATTCGACAGGAACGCAGGCTTCGACGAGGGCGTCATGGTGCGAGGAATCGCGGAGCTGCACGATACCGTCGGCATCGGTTTCGCGCAGGCCCTCCCATTCCGCCAGCAGCCCGAATTGTGCGGCGAGGTGGTCGCGCTGTTCGTTTTCGAGCAACGTCGCCTCCGCGTAGTGCGCTGCCAGCGCCGCCGGCAGGTTGCACGCCATCTCGGCGCGACCATCGGCCGCGCTTGCCCGGACCTGCAGGAGCGGAGTGGCGACCCTGGCCAAGTGGTGACAGGCCATGGCCAGGAACGTCAGGTCCGCGCCAGAGGCGGTCGACCACACCGCAACAGCGTCGGGCGTGATGGCGGCCAGACGTTCATGCAGCCGAGCCCAGCCGGCGAGCGGGACGGAAACATCATCACCCGCATACCACGCGCTTCCGGTGTGCGTGAACCATTGCGCCAAACCTGGCGCGCCCGGGACCGTCGGTCAGCGGACCAAGCCCGTACACGTCGGGCAGGGCTACGATATCGTGGCGTCCCGGCAGGCGGGGCATTTCATGATGCAGGAGCGCGGCAGCCGGGTTCGAGGGCAAAAGGTGCAGGACGTGGCGGGTTTTCAGGTCGTCGGAAGACGGCGGCATCGGAAGCGGGTCCTGCGCGGGCGGCGCCTGAGCGTGCCGACCCTGCGGCCTGCGCGCAAATCACGGGGCGGGCTGCCGGAAGGGCGAATGGCGCAGAAGCTCACGCCTGTAACGCTCGACATCCTGACATTCGTGATCGCACCATTCACGGAGCGCGTCGGCAAAGTCCGCATCGGCGACCCAATGGCGACTTCGCACCACGCGCGGCAGGAAACCGCGCGCCAGTTTGTGCTCGCCTTGTGCGCCCGGCTCGAAGCGCGTCAGGCCTTCCCGCAGGCAATAGTCGATACCCTGGTAATAGCAGGCTTCGAAATGCAGTCCGGGCAACGCCGCTCCGCCCCAGTAGCGGCCGTAGAGCGTGTCACCGCCGCGCAGGCACAACGCACCGGCGACAGGCTGCGCGTCCGTTTCCGCCAGGAAAAGCACCAGCCCGCGTCCCAGGGTCGACGCCAGGTGGCGCAGAAACGCTTCGGTCAGGGCGGGCGCATTGCCGTATTCGACAAACGTCTGCAGGTAGAACCGGTACATCGCCTGCAGATCGGCGCGCGTGGCCTGATCGCCATGCACGATCCGGAAACTGATGCCCTGCCGGGCCACCTTCGCGCGTTCCTGGCGGATGTTCTTGCGGTGCTTGCTGTCCATGTCGGCCAGGAAGCCGGCGAAGTCCTGCCAGTGGCCGGGATTGTGCCACTGGAACTGGATGTCCTCGCGCAGCAGCCAGTCTTCGCCGAAGCACGGCTCGTCGGCAACCCCATGGAAATTGACGTGCGCCGAGGACACCCCCAACGACGGCAGGGTGTCGATGAGCGCCGGCAACAGGGAAGCACGTACCGATGCGTCGCGTGCCAGCAGGCGGGGCCCGGTGACGGGCGAATAAGGCACCGCGCCCAGCCATTTGGGGTAGTACTCGCGTCCATGCCGCGCGTAGGCATTGGCCCAGGCGTGATCAAACACGAATTCGCCGTGCGAATTTTCTTTCAGGTAGCCGGGAACGGCGCCTGCAAGTGCTTCACCTTCCCACAGGGTGAGGTGCTGCGGGCGCCAGCCCCATTCCTCACGCAGGCAGCCGTAGCGCTCGAGCCCAGCCAGGAACGCATGACTGACGAACGGATTGGTCCCGTCGTGAAGGGCGTCCCACTGACCGGGATCGACAGCGTCCAGAGAGGAGAGCAGGCGGCATTCGAGCATCGTCCCAGCATAAGCCATCCGGGCTTTGCCTGACGGTCGTGCCCAGGCAAGTCGGCGTGGGCCAACAACAGATTTCCGACCTGCGATTCAGGCTTTTGCTGTCTGCGGAATGCAGGTCGGTGGACACACTGGCCTCGGCCGATGTGCGGCCGCGTGGAGGAAAGGGACGATGAGAATGATTGCGATATGGATGGCGGTTTCGGCGTGTCCGTTGGCGCTCAACGCCACGGCATCGACTTTGCTGGCAGGAGCTGACGCGCCCATAGTGTCCAGCGTTGCGTCAGCAGCGGTCCAGGATAGGGACCTTGACAGCCTGCTCTCTCGAGAGGCGCAGCGTGTCATGCGCACGCTCTCTCCACTGGAAGGGCAGCGAATCTCAGCGAACGTCCGGGCTACCATGGATATTGGCACTGGAGTAATCACTGTCTTTTTCACGCGTGATTTTCTTCCTATGGAGGCTGAGGCGGAATTTGAGGATCAGCTCGACAACTTCCGGCATGCGATGGTCGAAGCGAGCGCGCCGTTCATGGACGCCACCGCAGTGAAATACTTGTTCGACCGTCGAGACATCTTCTTCCACTTCCCGAAACTGGAGAGGGAGGATGCCGAAGCTCGCAAAGCCAATAGCCTCAAAAGGACAGCTTCAGGTGCCGGCTCAGGGATGGCGATGGTGTCTGCAGGCCATGGCTATTACCGCAGGCTCGTCAAGGACATATGGACAACCCAGCGCGAGCAGACGAACGGCGTGCTTGAGGATCTGATAACGCCGTCATACGCTGAAGATCTCAAGTTCTGGATGGAAAGTCGGAGTCAGATGCCCGTTCATCGACCCAGGTCGGGCTCGGAAGCGATGCATCCTTCGAGTAAGCAGCCCTGGTGGCAGATGGCAGGCCGATACAGCCTTGAATCGCAATATCCCGAGAATCCAGAAATCTGGAATTCCCTGGGGGCCGGCTCAAGTGACAACCATCACTACAGGGAAGACATCCGGAGCCGCCCGCTGTTGGCCAACCACCAAAACGCAGATGTCGCGGTGCACCTGCACACAAACGCCGCTGATGCGTCTGCCACCGGGACGCGCGTGATTTATCAGGCAGGACGGGAGCAGGACCGGCTTCTTGCTTCAAACATTCTCTGCTACATGCGCGAGATCATCAGGTCGGTGGAAGCGTACGAGCAGTTCCCGGTCAGTCAGACGCCGCAAGCGGACAACAAGGGTGAAAACCGCCTCGCCACCATGCCGTCCGTCATCGTAGAGGCGGCCTTCCACACCAATCCCGATGACGCGCGCGCCCTGCAGGACCCGGTTTTTCGCACCGCCTCCATGAAAGGTGTCGAGAAGGGCTATCGATTGTGGCGCGAAGGCAAGGGCTGTAAGCCGCTCGCCCTCCAGCGGGCTACCGACGTGACATTGCCGCCTTACTCAGCCGGGACCGTGGAAGTGCATTTCGAAGGGCACCCGCAGTTCCCGGTGAAAATGAAGATAGATCCGATCGGTTGCCCGCCCGGGTTCACCTGCACCGGGGGCGAGGCAGAGGTCACGGAAGCGCAGGATTCGCCACTGACCTTCACCATGAAGTGTGGGCGCACGACCCAGACGACCGTCACGCAGTGGCAGACGGTGTTGCGCGATGACGACGGGGTCGCCAGTGCACCTGCGATGCACCGCCTTACGTGCACCGGCCCTGGTTCAGCTGACAAGCGAACAACGACATCGCAGGCCACTGGTATCGGCATGTTCTGAGTGCGCCCCCCATGGCCGGTGTCCATGCCTCAGACGCCGGCCATGCAGGCCCTTCTCAGCTCGCCTTGCCTTGCGCGTCCAGGTAACGCTCCGCATCCAGCGCGGCCATGCAGCCGAAGCCGGCCGAGGTGATCGCCTGGCGGTAGTGCTGGTCGGCGACGTCGCCGGCGGCGAACACGCCCGGCACCGAGGTCTCGGTGGCCGCGCCGCCCAGCCCGGAGCGGATCTCCAGGTAGCCGTTGTTCATCGCCAGCTGGCCGTCGAACAGCTGCGTGTTGGGGTGGTGGCCGATGGCCACGAAGAACCCGTGTGCGGCGATCTCGCGCGTGCTGCCGTCCTGGGTGGACTTGACCCGCACCCCGGTGACACCGGCCTCGTTGCCCAGCACTTCGTCGATGGCGTGGTGCCAGACGGTCTCGATCTTGCCGGCGGCGACCTTGGCGAACAGCTTGTCCTGCATGATCTTCTCGGCGCGCAAGGTGTCGCGGCGGTGGACCAGGTAGACCTTGCGGGCGATGTTGGACAGGTACAGCGCCTCTTCCACCGCGGTGTTGCCGCCGCCGACCACGACCACGTCCTGGTCCTTGTAGAAGAAGCCGTCGCAGGTGGCGCAGGCGGATACGCCACGGCCCTTGAACGCTTCTTCCGAAGGGATGCCCAGGTACTTGGCGGTGGCACCAGTGGCGATGACCAGCGCGTCGCAGGTGTACTCGGCGCTGTCGCCGCTGAGCCTGAACGGGCGCTGCGACAGGTCGGCGGTGTGAATGTGGTCGAAAATCACCTCGGTCTCGAAGCGCTCGGCATGCGCCTGCATCCGCGCCATCAGGTCCGGTCCCAGCAGGCCATGGGCGTCGCCGGGCCAGTTGTCGACCTCGGTGGTGGTCATCAGCTGGCCGCCCTGCTGCAGGCCGGTGATGACCACCGGTTTCAGGTTGGCGCGCGCGGCGTAGACCGCTGCGGTCCAGCCGGCCGGGCCGGACCCGAGGATGACAAGCTTCTGATGGCGGGAAGGCAGCGTGGTGCTCATGTAGACTCGCGAAAAGGTAAGGGGATCAAGGCGCGCCACGGGTTTGCACGCGCTGCAGGCAGACCATAGAGTGATGGCAGGGGCCCGGGCTTTCAACCCGCATGCGTGCAACACGGTGACGCCGCTGGCGCGGGCAGCAGTGTGCGTCGGGCCAGGTCGCGCCGGTAACGGGATGCGCGCGAAAGAGTGACGGAAATCCGGCGCGCTTCGTTTATTATCAACCACTAACAGCGTATTCCAAAGGTAGTGTCCAAGGTGGCGAAGCAGGTCCCCGAACGCAGCCGATCGGCCGAGGGCAAGAGCCGTCGGCGCGATCCGTCCCCGACTGAGAACCCGACCCGTCAGCGCCTCTGGCGTGATCTGGGGCTGATCGCCGTAGCGCCCGCGCTGCTGTATCTGGTGGCCAGTCTGTTCACCTATTCGGCGGCCGACCCCGGCTGGTCGCATACCGGCAGCGTCGTGGCGCCGGTCAACAACATGGGCGGACGCGCCGGCGCGTGGATTGCCGACGTACTGCTGCAATTGTTCGGTTACATGGCGTTCCTGCTGCCCCTGCTGCTCGGCGCGCTGGCGTGGTTTGCGATGTTCGGGCTCAAGCGCGAAGCCAAGGGCGAGAACGATCTTGATCCCGCGCTGCGCCTGGTTGGCCTGGTGGGCTTTCTGATCGCCGGCACGGGCTTTCTGCATCTGCGCCTGTTCACGGCCGACGTGGCCTCGGCCGGCGGCATTCTCGGCAAGCTGGTCGGCAGTTCGCTCAGCGTCGGCTTCGGTGCGCTGGGTGCGAACCTGTTCGTGCTGGTCCTGCTGCTCGCTTCGATCACGCTGGCGACGGGGCTGTCGTGGCTGATGGTCATGGAGAGGATCGGCAAGGGCGTGATGTCACTGGCGCCGCTGTTGGAGAAGAAGAAAGAGCAGGCCACCGAGTGGAAGCAGACCCGGGTGATGCGCGAAGAGCGGCAGGAAGTGCGCAAGGTCGACGCCGAAGTGCGCGCCAAGCGCGAGCCGGTCAAGATCGAGCCGCGCCCTGAGCCGGTGATCGAAAAGAGCGACCGGGCCAAGCGGGACAACCAGATTCCAATGTTCCAAGGGGTCAATGGCGACGGCTCGGATCTGCCGCCGCTGGCGCTGCTGGATGATCCCAAGCCGCAGCCGAAGGGCTACGACGAGGACACCCTGGAGACCCTGTCGCGCCAGATCGAGTTCAAGCTCAAGGATTTCCGCATCGATGCCGTGGTGGTGGGGGCCTATCCGGGCCCGGTCATCACCCGCTTCGAGATCGAGCCGGCACCGGGCATCAAGGTCAGCCAGATCAGTTCGCTGGACAAGGACATCGCCCGCGGGCTGTCGGTGAAGTCGGTGCGCGTGGTCGATGTGATCCCGGGCAAGTCGGTGATCGGCCTGGAAATCCCCAATGTCACCCGGGAGATGATCTATCTCTCCGAGCTGCTGCGGTCCAAGGAGTACGACAAGGCCACCAGTCCGCTCACCCTGGCGCTGGGCAAGGATATCGCCGGTCGTCCGACGGTCGCCGACCTGGCGCGCATGCCGCACCTGCTGGTCGCCGGCACTACCGGCTCGGGCAAGTCGGTCGCGGTCAATGCGATGGTGCTGAGCCTGCTGTACAAGGCCAGCCCGAAAGACCTGCGGATGCTGATGATCGATCCGAAGATGCTGGAACTGAGTGTCTACCAGGGTATCCCGCACCTGCTGGCGCCGGTCGTCACCGACATGAAGGAGGCCGCCAACGGCCTGCGCTGGTGCGTGGCGGAAATGGAGCGGCGCTACAAGCTGATGAGCGCCGTCGGCGTGCGCAACCTGGCCGGCTTCAACAAGAAGGTCAAGGACGCGCAGGATGCCGGCCAGCCGTTGATGGATCCGCTGTTCAAGCCGAATCCGGAGCTGGGCGAGGCGCCGCGGCCGCTGGAGACGCTGCCGTTCGTGGTGATCTTCATCGACGAATTCGCCGACATGATGATGATCGTCGGCAAGAAGGTCGAAGAGCTCATCGCCCGACTGGCACAGAAGGCACGCGCGGCGGGCATCCACCTGATCCTGGCCACGCAGCGACCTTCAGTGGACGTGATCACCGGCCTGATCAAGGCCAACATCCCCACCCGCATCGCCTTCCAGGTGAGCTCGAAGATCGATTCGCGCACGATCCTGGACCAGTCCGGCGCGGAGACCCTGCTGGGCCATGGCGACATGCTGTACCTGCCGCCCGGAACGGCGATGCCCGACCGCGTGCACGGTGCGTTCGTGTCCGACGAGGAGGTCCATCGCGTGGTGGAACACCTCAAGGCCATGGGCCCGGCCGACTACATCGAAGGGGTCCTGGACGAAGTGCAGACCATGGGCGACGGCGTGGTGGTCGGCGCTGGCGGACTGCCGGAGACGGCGTCCTCGGGCGATGAGTCGGACCCGCTGTACGACGAAGCGTTGCGGGTCGTCACCGAGACCCGTCGTGCCTCGATTTCAGGTGTGCAACGGCGACTGAAGATCGGCTACAACCGCGCTGCGCGCCTGATCGAAGCCATGGAGGCGGCCGGCGTAGTCAGTCCGCCCGAGCATAACGGCGACCGCACGGTGTTGGCGCCGCCTCCGCCGAAGTAAGCCATGCCCTGGGAGCCGGGCGATGACCGGCTCCCGCTCCCTTCCTGACCTGACGGATCTCCGATGGCACTGCTCCGCAACGGATTGCTGGCCGCCCTGATGCTGCCCCTGGCCCCTGCCTTCGCGCTGGACACGCCGGCAGCCTTGCCGACCGCGCTGCCGGTGCCTGCCGCTGCAGCGCCTGCGCCCGCAGAGCCGAACAGCAACTTCAGCTTCACCCGTTACCGCGCCGACTACGTCGTGGACGCCGACGCCGGCAATCAGCAGGAAGAGCACGTCGACATCCTGCTGAAGACCCGCAGTGCGGTGGACCAGTTCAGCCAGGTGCGGTTGAGCTACAGCGAAAAAATGGAGGAGCTGGAGGTCCTGCAGGCCTACACGCTCACAGCCGATGGACAGCGCCGTGACGTTCCGGCCGATCGCATCTACACCCAGGAGAGCTACTCGAGTGCATCGGCGGCGATGTACGCCGATCGCAAGATGCGGGTGATCGTGTTCCCCAACCTGGCGCCTGGCACGCGCGTGGTGTATTCCACCCGCCGCATCCAGAAGCAGCCTTATTTCCCGGGCTACTTCGGCTTGTGGGAAACCTTCAGCGTATTCAACCAGTACGATGACGCACAGGTCACCCTGCGCGCGCCGGCCCGCCTGCCGATGACGGTGCGCAGTCGCGGCGTCGAGGGTAATGACCGGCCGGTGGTGCGCGATGGGATCGCCCGGTGGAGCTGGACGTATCGGCGCGGCGACCCGTTGCCGGCGCAGAACTGGACGGCGGCGGCATGGGAATTCAGTCCGACCATCATGGCCAGCACGTACGCCGACTGGCCGCAGATCGCCAAGGCTTACCAGCTCAAGGCGGGGCCGGCGGCCGTGGTGACGCCGGCGCTTCGGGTGCTGGCCGATGAAGTCACTGCCGGCATCAGCGATCGCCGGCAACAGGCCGATGCGCTGTACCGCTGGGTGGCACGCAACATCCGCTACGTCGCGGTCTACCTGGGCAACGGCGGGCTCGAGCCGAACGCTGCGCAGGACGTACTGGACAACCACTATGGTGACTGCAAGGACCACGTGGTGATCCTGGAGGCGCTGCTGGCAGCCAAGGGCATCGACAGCACGGCGGTGTTGATCGGCGCCGGCGGCGGTCCGACCCTGCCTGTCGTGCCGACGCTCGGCCGCTTCAACCACGCGATCACTTACATCCCCGAATTCGACCTGTACCTGGATTCCACCAGTGCCTGGGCGCGCCCGGGCCAGTTGCCGGAAGGCGACCTCGGGGCGCCGGTATTGCTGACGGGAACGGCGAGCGTGGCCCGCACGCCTGCCAACGACGAGCAGCGCAACGCCATGGGCTTCGACGCGGAATTCGTGTTCGGTCTCGACGGCAGCCTGCGTGGCCATACCACGCTGCAGCCCGGCGACAGTGCCGAGATCAACATGCGCGCCTCGTTTGCACGCCTGAACGCCCAGAACCGGGCGCGCGCCGAGGCGTCCATGGTGGCGGGCTCCGGCTTCGACGGGCAGGGCCAGCTGCAGCTGCTCGGCGATCCGGCGGACCTCACGCAGCCGTTCAACTACCGCCTCGATTTCAGCGCCACCGATTACGTCGACTTCAATCTGGTCGGTGGCATGCAGCTGCCTGACCCGCCGGGTGCCGAATCGTTCCGCGCGGCCTACGCGGCCACCTCCGCACCGGACAACGCCACGCCGTTCCAGTGCGAGGCCAGCATGCGCGAGGAGACCTACCGCGTCCGTTTGCCAGACGGGGTGCCGGTGATCGCGGTGCCGCAGGATCTCCACTACGGCAATGCCGCCGGGCAATACAGCGTGCGCTGGCAGCGCGACGGGCAATTGATCACCGCCCGCCACACCCTGCGGCAGCACGCTGTCCGCGGGCCGCAGGCGCTGTGCGAGCCCGGCGATTACGCTGGCTTCCGCGAGCTGTACCAGCACGTGCGGCGCGGTTTCCGTGGCCAGATCGTCTACGGTCGCGTGCCTTCCCAAGCACCGCGCTGAACCCGTCAACACAGTGGATCGCCCATTCAGGATGTCCACGGCACACTGCTCCCAACTCTCATGTTTCCCCGGGGTACCCGCATGAACGCCAGCTTCCGTCGCTCCATCGCCACCTCCTTGCTTGCCGCCGCCTGCCTGGTTTCGGCCAGTGCCTGGGCCGGTGCTCGTGATGACCTGAAGGCGTTCACCACGGGCCTGAAGGGCCTGGATGGGCAGTTCAGCCAACAGGTCTTCGATTCCCGCGGCAAGGTCAAGGAAACCACCAGCGGTCGCGTGGCACTGTCCGCGCCGCGGCTGTTCCGCTGGGAATACCAGCGTCCGCACGTGCAGCAGATCGTGGCCGATGGCACCGAGGTCTGGATGTACGAGCCCGACCTGGAGCAGGCGACCGTGCGCGCGCAGGGCAAGGAAGAACAGAACAGCCCGCTGACCGCGCTGATCAATCCGGCGCTGCTTG
The DNA here is from genome assembly GCA_037033225.1 of Pseudomonadota bacterium. Lineage (GTDB taxonomy): Bacteria > Pseudomonadota > Gammaproteobacteria > Xanthomonadales > Xanthomonadaceae > Stenotrophomonas. Next base: position 157,606 of record JAZBLM010000001.1, on the reverse strand, counting down.
AGCAGCAGTATGATGTGAGCGAAGAGGCCGCACCGCGTGACGGCCTGCAGTGGCTTTCACTGACCCCGAAACGTGAGACCGAAGCCAGCTTCCAGTACGCGGCCCTGGGCTTCAATACGCAAGGCCTGGCCAAGATGGAAATCACCGACGCCGTGGGGCAGCGCACGGTCATTGCCTTCACCGGCTGGAAGCGCAATCCGTCCTTCGCCCGCGGTACTTTCAGCTTCACTCCGCCCGTGGGCACCGACGTCATCGGCAAATGAGGGCAGGCCCGCGCGGTACAATGGCGCGTGGCCAGACAACGTACTTCCTCATTCCCGGGCCCTGATCTGCTGAGTGTCGATCGGGACCACCTGCGGCCGCTTGCCGAGCGCATGCGGCCGCGCACGCTGGACGAAATGGTCGGGCAGAAGCGCCTGCTTGCCGCGGACAGCGCCCTGCGTCGCGCAGTGGAATCCGGCCGCGTGCATTCGATGATCCTGTGGGGTCCCCCCGGCTGCGGCAAGACCACGCTGGCGCTGCTGCTGGCGCAGTACGCCGACGCGGAGTTCCGTGCGATTTCCGCCGTGCTGTCCGGCCTGCCCGAGGTGCGTCAGGTGCTGGCCGAGGCCGCCCAGCGCTTCGCCGAGGGTCGCCGCACGGTGCTGTTCGTCGACGAAGTGCATCGGTTCAACAAGACCCAGCAGGACGCGTTCCTGCCGCACATCGAGCGTGGCACCATCGTCTTCGTCGGCGCGACCACGGAAAACCCATCCTTCGAACTGAACTCCGCGCTGCTGTCGCGCTGTCGCGTGCATGTGCTGGAGGGCGTGTCACCGCAGGATATCGTCGAAGCGCTGCAGCGTGCGCTGGGTGACAATGAGCGGGGCCTGGGCGGGGAGGGCGTCCAGGTCAACGACGAACTGCTGCTGCAGATTGCCACGGCAGCCGATGGCGATGTGCGGCGTGCACTCACCCTGCTTGAAATTGCCGCCGAACTGGCTGCCGATGAGGGCGGTCGTATCTCGCCGCAGACGCTGGTGCAGGTGCTGGCTGACCGCACGCGCCGGTTCGACAAGGGGGGCGAGCAGTTCTACGACCAGATCTCGGCCCTGCACAAGTCGGTCCGCAGCTCCAACCCGGACGCAGCGCTGTACTGGCTGACGCGCATGCTCGACGGCGGCTGTGACCCGGCCTACCTGGCCCGGCGATTGACCCGCATGGCCATCGAAGACATCGGCCTGGCCGATCCGCGTGCGCAGTCGATGGCGCTGGAAGCGTGGGACATCTATGAGCGTCTGGGCAGCCCGGAAGGTGAGCTGGCCTTCGCGCAGCTGGTCCTGTACCTGGCCAGCACGGCCAAGTCCAACGCCGGCTATGCCGCCTTCAACCAGGCGCGCGCCGAAGTGCGCGCGTCAGGAACGCTTGAGGTGCCGCTGCACCTGCGCAACGCACCAACCAAGCTGATGAAGGATCTCGGTTACGGCGCGGCCTATCAGTACGACCACGACAGCGAGGGCGGCATCGCGCTGGACCAGACCGGGTTCCCGGATGCGATGGGCGAGCAGGTCTATTACCAGCCGGTGGAGCGTGGGCTGGAGATCAAGCTGAAGGAGAAGCTTGACCGCCTGCGGGCGCAGCGCGAGCAGGCGCGTGCCGACAAGCAGGCGCGGGGCGGCAGGTGATGGGCGGTCCTGGCTGGCAATCGATGGTGCTGGTGATGGCTGGAGGGGCGTTGGGCGCCCTGATCCGCTTCCTGTGCGGCGACGCGCTGCTGCGGCAGTTCGGCCCAGGTTTCCCGTGGGGCACGCTGGTGGTCAACCTGGTCGGCGCCTTCGCTGCCGGTTACCTGATGGTGTGGCTGCAGTCGCGTGGCGGCCAGGCGGCGCTGCTGCGCGCGTTCCTGCTTGTCGGTCTGTGTGGCGGGTTGACCACGTTCTCCTCGCTGGTGCTTGAAGTGCTGGTTTTCGCGCGTAGTGATCGTGGCCTGATGGTGCCGCTGTACCTCGGCGCGAGCCTGGCTGGCGGGCTGCTGCTGGTCTGGCTGGGCGCACGCCTGGCTGAGCACATGCGCTAGTCGGCACGCCGCCCAATGGTTACGCAGGGCAGGGCGCCGCCGGCGACCGTGGCAATGGACGGAGGGGCCGTGGAAAACGGCGCTTGCCGCATGAAAACGCTGGATTAAAGTGATGCCTCACGATAAAGTGCGCGGCCGTTTCACGCTTCCACCCGCATGCGCGACGAAAAAGATCCCGGCACCTTCGAGCTGACCCTGCCCCGCAAGCGCGGCCGGCCACCGAAGTTCGGTTACGCGATGAGCGATGCGCAGCGTGCTGCGCGCTATCGTGCGCGGCGCGCCGGCCAGGCCAACCATGCCGACGTGCGCAAGTGCTCGGACATGGTGCTGCTGGACAAGATCCGTGGTGCGATCAGGGGCAAGGATCCGGAACTTACCGGCTTCCTGGTGCACGTGCTCTGGCAGCGCTACCCGCTGCAGCTCAAATAAGCCCCCGGGCAGGGTGGTGATCGCCGCCCCTGTTGTTGATAATGCGGGATTGATGTTCCACCCGCATGCGCGCCCGGGATGGCAGGCGCGTCGAGTAGAGATGGCTTATTCCATGACCACCGGCAACGACACCGCGCCTGCAGCAGGTTCCCCTTTGTTCTACAGCCGCCCGGTGCCGCTGCAGTCCGACATCCATGGCGACCTGCGCATCCTGCCGGGCAGGATGGATTTCGCGGCCAAGACCAATGCGATTCCGCTGATCGTCAACGAGTTCTCGCTGGCGCTGCACCATTTCCCGATCCTGTTCGCCGGCCCGGACGCGGTGCCGATGATCGCCACCGGCGTGACGGAAGACAATCTGTTCATTGCCGATGGCCAGTGGGAAGCGGACACCTACGTGCCGGCCTACGTGCGGCGGCACCCGTTCATCTTCATCGACACCGACGGCAGCCAGAACTATGTGCTCGGTTTTGACGAGCAGAGCACGCGCATCGTCAAGGGCGGCACCGAAGGCGAGGCGCTGTTCGTGGACGGCAAGCCGAGCGAGCTGCTGCAGCAGGCGATGGAGTTCTGCGGTCGGTTCACCGCCGACCACGGTCATACCCAGGCATTCTCCAAGGCACTGATCGAGCAGGACCTGCTTGTGATGCGCAATGCCAATGTGCGCCTGCCCAACGGCCGCGAGCTGACCCTGCAGGGCTTCAGCGTGGTGGACGTGGAAAAGTTCCAGAAACTGCCGGACGACATCGTGCTGGCATGGCATCGCAGCGGCTGGCTGGGCCTGGTGCACCAGCACCTGATGTCGCTGTCGCGCTTCGGCGACCTGACCCGTCGCCAGGCCGAGCGCGAGCCCGCCACCGGCGCTTGATCGCGGTCCCGCGGCGGTTGCCGGCTTCGGGCGGCAACCACCGCGCGGGTGCTACCGGCTGCGCTTGCGCGACGCGCGTCGGGGTTTCGCGCCGACCGATGCCGGCGGCGCCTCGACCAGCGGATCCAGCCATGCCAGCGTATCGGCGTAGGTGACGAAATGTCGCAGGTAGTCCGGCGACAGCTCCCGCATCACGTCGAGCATGCGGTGCACCAGCACGGTCGAGTTCAGGGGGCCGCCCTCTGCCGGCGCCTGCTCAAGCGCGATGCGCAGCCGGCTGTCGGCATGCATTTTCTGCCAGGTATCACGCATTGCCTGCAGGGCAGGCAGGCGGGGATAGTGCGGCAGCGCAGCCGAGCCTGCGTCGAGCCGTTCGACCAGCTCTGCCAAGCCGCTGGGTGCGCTGCGCTCAACGCGCATGTTCGGCGTCCTTGTCACCCGGCCGCGGCATCGGCGCGATCTCGACGCGGCGGTTGCGGGCACGACCCGCCTCGTCACGATTGGAACTCACCGGCTGCTCGGCACCGAACGCGGCGGCGAACACGGACGCGGGCGGAAGGCCTTCGGCGATCAGGGTGCGCGTCACCGTCAGCGAGCGCTGCGCGGAAAGCTCCCAGTTGTCGGCAAACTGCCGGTTATGGGCATGAATCGGCTGGTCGTCAGTGAAGCCGCTGACCATCAGGATATCCCGGCGTTGGGCCAGCCAGCCTTTCAGCGGGCCAGCCAGGCTGCGCAGGAGCTCGCGTCCTTCCGGCTGCAACTGGTCGGAATTGAGGGCAAACAGCACGTTGCCACTGATGCCGATGCGCCCGTCGACCAGCGTCACCCGCCCCCCGGCCAAGGGGCCGGCCAAGGCCTGTTCGAGTGTCTGCTCGGCGGCCTGGCGCTGTTTCGTCTCCGCGTCCAGCCGGCTGCTCAGCTCCAGCTGCATCGCCACGACGCCGACGAGAATCAGCACGAACGCACCCAGCAGCACGGACATCAGGTCGCCGAAAGCGGCCCAGATGGGCGTGCCACTCTCCGCATCGAATTCCTCGTGCGCGCTCATGCCGTCCCCGCAGCATGGCGCCCGCTGCCAAGCTGGCGAAGCTCCTCAGTGATCTGCTGCTGCGACATCAGGCTCAGCTCCACGACCTCGCGCGCCTGCGCGACGTAGTACGCAAGCTGCTCGTCGCTGCGTGCCAATGAGGCATCCAGTGCACCGGCAAGCTGTTCCAGGTGCGTGGACAGCGTCGTGCTGGTGCTGCCGAAGGCGGACACTGCCTGCTCCAGGCCACTGGCCAGCTCGCGGCTGCCCGCTGCCGCCTCCGCCACGCCCGTGAGCATCTTCTGCAGCGTGTCCGCCTGGGCCTCGACCTGGCCCGCGAAACGGTCGCCGCTGCGCTCCATCAGCCCGGCGGCATTTTCGATCAAGGCATCAACGGCCACCTTCTGTTCGGCGGCGGCGGACTGGAGGGCGTCCATCAGGCTGCTCACCGTGCCGAGCAGGCCGGCGCGCTCTTCCAGCGTCTGCGTGTCGCGCGCAAGGCTGTCGGACAGGCGCTGGCGCAACTCGGCCGCCATCTCCGCAGCTGCACGCGGCGCCTCGCTTGCGATGTCCAGCACCTGCCTGATCTCGACCAGCAAGGCGCTCGACTGCTGGCGCGCCTCGTCGCCGATCACGTTTGCCGCCTGTTGCAGCGCTTCAGTGATGCGCTGGTACTGCGCTGTCGCCTCGTCGTTCTGCAGCGCCCATTGCCGACCGGCCTGCTCGGCGATCGCGCTGAACGCATGTGACCACTGCTGCAGGCGCGCACCGTCGGCGTCTGCGAGCAGGTCACGCTGCTGTTCCTGCGCGTGCCGTACACCTTCCAGCAGCTGTCGCGCACTGTCCTGCTGTCCGGCCAATGCGCTCGCCAACGTGGCTGCGCTCTGCTCTGCCGCCGCCTGATGCGCGGCGGCCTGTTGTTCGGTGACCCTGCTCCATTGGCTGGCCACAAGCGCCTGCTGATCGCGCATGCGAGCGTCGATGTCCTGCAGCAATTGGCGGGCGCCCTCCTGTTGTTCCGCGACGGCGACCGACATCGCGTCGGCCACCGAGGCAACCAGCGCGCGATTGCCGCTCTGCTGCGCCTCCATCGCTGCCGCCAACTGCGCACGCAGATCCGCCGCAGCGCTGTCCGCTGCAGCCTGGATTCCCTGCAACTGCTGCTGCACTGCGTCCACCACGGCTGCCTGGGTGCGTGCCGTGGTCGTATCAAGTCGCTCCAGCGTGTCACGCAACAGCGGATGCAGCGTAGCGCCGATGGCTTCGGTGCCGCTGTGGACACCGCGCTGCAGTGCCTGTTCAAGCTGCAGCGCCATGCGGTCCTGGGCCGCTTCGTGGCGGGCAATGAACTCGGCCTGGCGGGCCTGCAGCTGCGCATGACTGTCCGCGGCGCCGCGCTGCACGCTGTCCGCCAGGGCCTGAATCTGCTGCACCACGGTGGGCAGCAGCGCAGACTGATCCTGCATCAGGCGCAGGCGCTCCGCCCGCTGCCAGGCGTGTCCCTGCTGCGGCAGCTCGCGGGAGACTGCGGCATCCAACGCCTGCAGCGCCACCAGCCGTTCGCGGCGCAGCAGGGCCGACAGCAGGCCCAGCATGGCCGAGGTCGCCACGCCTGCGATCGAGGTGCCGAACGCCACGGCAAGGCCTTCCACGGGTGAGGCCAACGAGCCGCGTATGGCCTGCAGGTCAGTCGCACTCTGCAGTGCCAAGCCGGTGCCGCGCAGGGTGGCCATCATGCCCAGAAGCGTACCCAACATGCCCAGCAGCACCAGCAGGCCGACCAGGTACGGCGTAAGCGTGGGGCCGGGCAGGGCGACGCGGTTGCCTTCCACGCGCAGACGCACCGGCCCCTGCAGCGCGGCAGGCAGCTGCTGAACCCATCCACCAAGGTCGTCGTTTGCACGGACGACATCGCCGGTCGCGCGTTCAAGGGTGGTGGTGGCGCGGCGGAAGTGCAGCAGTTCGAGGCCTCCGACGCAGTAGCAGGCGGCAACCAGCAGCGCCACGGTGGCGCCGATGGCGTTGTGCCCGATGTAACCGGCACCTATCCAGACGGCGGCTGCCAGGCCAAGGAAGAAGACGATCAGGTGGAGCGCATTACGCAGCATAGGGGCGGTGCTCAGTTCGGTTGCAGGGCAGCGGACAGCCCGTCGATCGGATGGAAGCGGAGGTCGAGTTCGGCCATCAGCAGGTCGCGCAGTGCGGCGCAGGTAGCCGCCGGCCAGGATCTGATCGTGGCTTCGTCGGGCGCGATCATGGGTGACTCATCGGCCGCAACAGGCATTGCGGCGGCGGCACGGTCCAGCTGCGCTGCCACGCGTTCGGCGACCGCGCCCAGCGTGCGGTACTCGCGCGGTGCCAGTACCTGTTCCATGACCGCATCAAGCTCGGCCAGCCGGCAGCCGGCTTCGTCGCGTCGTGCCAGCTGGTCACGCAGGGCACCGCGCAGCCGGCCGGTGCTGGTGAGCAGGGCGCGCTGCAGGGCAGCGTGACTGCGCACGATTTCCTGCGCTGGGACCGGCGCCTGCATCGAGGACATCAGGGCGTCGATGGCGGCGGCATGCGCAGTGCGGGCCTTGTCCCGCTCTGCCAGCAACACGCTGACGTCGGCCGGCGTCCCATCGTCCGCCGCCGGCAGTGCACCGTCCAGCGCACGCGCCAGAGCCACCGCCCGGTTCCAGTCGACCCAGCTTCCCAGCATGGCGGGTAGGGCAGGGCTGCTGATGGTCGGCGCAGGCTCCCCGAGGCGAGTGAGCGCGTGGATGAGGGGCGGGCCCGAGACGGGCGGCCGGAGCGACGGTTTCGCCATTATCAGTGGGCCAAAAGACGCGATTTTACACGTGCAGGCTCGCCGCAGCGCCTGTCGCGGCGTATATTCGGCGGTTGTTTATGGCCCCCGGCCCCTGGAACAGCGCAATGAGCAGCAAGAAGACCCACTACAAGCATCTGGCCGAGTCCGACATCGGCAAGGGCACTGTCTACCTGGAAGCAGTGGGTGATGTCATCGTCCGCCAGGTGGAGATCTATGGCAGCAAGCTGGTCTGGGCGGACAAGACAGGCCACAGCGATGACCGTTTCACCCTTGCCGAACAGCCCTTGTCCTTCCTGGACCTGGATTCCGACGACGGGATCAGCGCCAGCGAATTTGAAGTGGCATGGAACCGTGCACGGAACGCGACGCTCTGAGGCGCGTCCGTTCGCCCTCCGGCGGTATGAACAATTCAGAAGACAGGGCGGCAAACGCGACCCATCGTTAGTAGTATGACTAACTCGTTTGTCGTCGAGAATTGCCTTGTCCCTGCGGTATATCGTTTACTCCAGCCACGCGGTCACTGATCTGGCCCCGCCCAGAATTCGCCGGTTGGCCGAAAGCGCGGCAGCCTTCAACCAGATCGCCGGGATCACCGGCGTCCTGCTGTTCGATGGGGCACGCTTCGTTCAGTACATCGAAGGCCCTGCCGACGGAATGGAGGCTGCATTCGGGCGCATCAAAGCGGCCACCTGCCATACCGGATTGAAGGTGCTGGCAGATGGCCGGATGAGTGCGCGACTGATCCCCTACTGGGAAATGCAGGCGCTCGATGTGCCCGCACAGGCCGTAGACAGGCTGATCCAGGCGCGATGGCATGTTGATGCCGATGGCACCCCGGTATCGGCGGAGGAGGGCATGTCACTGCTGCTGTCTCTCACCGAGGCATCCGGCGACCGACCGGGAACCGCCTGATGCCGGCAACGTCACGGACCGAGCGCCGCGCGGCCCGCTCATTGGGCTACGCCTATCCAGATCACCTGCGCACGGCAGCCGATGCGCTTCCCAAGCTGCCGGGTGTCTACACCTTCCACGGGCAGGAGGGCCTGTTGCCGCTCTACATCGGCAAGAGCATCGACATACGGACGCGCGTCCTGAGCCATTTCAGGCAGGCCGACGAGGCCGCACTGTTGCGGCAGTCGGCTGATGTGCAATGCGTGGTGACCGCAGGTGACCTGGGGGCGCAGTTGCTCGAAGCGGCGATGGTCAAAGCGGAGAGGCCGCTCTACAACCGGTTGCTGCGCAAGGTACCGCGGCAGTTCAGCCTGCGGCTCTATCGCGGCAAGGTGGACGTCGTCCACTCCGCAGAGCTCGACCTGGCCACGGCGCCGATGACCTTCGGGTTGTACAGCAGCGAGCGGGCTGCGAAGTCCGCCATCCGCCGGGTGGCCGACGAGAACCGGCTCTGCTACAGCCTTGTCGGGCTGGAACGGCTGCCGCCAGGCCGACCGTGCTTCCGCTCCATGCTGCGCCAATGCGCGGGGGCCTGCTGTGGCGGCGAGACGCCTGCGGAACATGCTGAACGCCTGGCTGCCGCGCTTTCAATGCTGGAGATCGCCGACTGGTCCTACGGCGGGCCCGTCGCCATTGAAGAAGTCGGCGATCACATGCACCAGTTCCACGTCGTGGATGCCTGGCGATACTACGGCAGCGCCTCCACCTTGGCGGAAGCACGCCGCATTCCCCGTCGCGCCGCGGCGTTTGATCGGGATGCCTATCGCATCCTGCGTGCAGCGTTCGCGGCGACGGAATGGCCGGTTTTCGCGCTGTAGTTGCCGCAGCGGGTCAGGCCGCCGGGACTGAGGCGGTGCCCGCCGCTCGGCGGGACGCGGCGACGTAGCGCAGCAAGCGGCCCACGAAGATTCCGGTGAGCGCACCCGACAGCAGCAGGTAGGCCGTACGGAAGGTGGTGTCCAGCGCCAGCGACGGCGACATGGCGAAAGCGGACTCGAAGCCATACTTGAGCACGAAGGTAAGCACGAGCAGGGGCAGCAGGCTGTAATCGGCGCTGCGCCACAGCGCGCCGGTGGCGCGGTCGGTATGCATCGTCGCACGACGCATCAGCCACCAGCCGAGCCCCGTGCCGGCAGCGATTCCGCCCAGCCACAACGCCCAGGCTGCCCAGGCACCTGGAAAACGTGCACTGATCGACCAAAGGCTCCAGGCGATGAAAACCGCCGGCACGATGGCCAGTTGTCCAAGCGTGGTTTCGCCCGGGCGCATGGCCTTGACGCCACGCATGATCAGAAAGGCCAGAAGCAGCCAGACCCAGATCGGGGTATGCGAAGCGAATTGTTGGAGCATGGTCACGGGACGTCCTTGGCTGGATTGATCGGCGGCGAGGCACCGCGCGTTGGCAGGCCAATTCTGGCGTTTGGACGGATGGCGACAAGTGACAGGTGTCAGGGATCGTCGGGTACATTCGGGGTGACGGTTGATCCTGATGGGCTATGGGGCGACATGCCAAGCGCGTTTTAGAGCCCAGATCCGGACAGTGGTTGTCAGTTGTGGATTCGCTGGGCTGCGGAGCAGTGCACGAGATCCAAGGGCCGCTGGTGGCGTTCGGACTTCTCGGTCAAGCACTCGAACTGATAACATAATATACATTATGCGAAGTCGTAGATCAGGCGCACAACAGCGCGATGTTCAGTGTGGATCGCTCGTGGCAGCTGATTGGCGTGGACAAGCTGCAGCAGGAACTGCGGAAGTCGCCCCATCGGCCGGGGCTTCCCGGCCCCGGTCTCATCCGTAACCCGCACCTCCACCTCTACCTGGGTCAGTGGCGTGACCGGCAGCGAGTTGGTGATGCGCATCTCCGCATCGAAGGCCTGGCGCTCAAGGGTCAGCTCCTGCTTGATCTCGATCTTGACGCGCGCGCAGACCGATTCCTGGGCGTGGGCCCAGGTCGTCGCCAGCACAAGCAAAAGCAGTGCACACGCCTGCATGCAGACGCGCGTTCCAATGCCAACTCTCATCCCTGCCCCCGATCAATCCTGTCACGCAGAAGAAAATACAGGCCAGCCCTGCGTATCCCTCCATCGTCAATCACGCAACGAAGCGCACCGCACGTCCAACACCACGAACGACAAGATCTCTAGGTTTTCACGTAGAAACCTTTAAATCCGTCATTCCGCTTCTCATGGCTGCAATCTGCGGCGCGGACCATGCAATGCAGCGGCTTATCGCGCTGGGCGCCGATCCCGCTGTCGTCAACAAGGACGGCACGACGGCGCTGATGTACGCCGCCGGTGATGCCGACGGACTCAGCAGCATCGTCGCGGGTATCAGCTGTGCCTGGTCCCGGCGAGGCGATACGCTCGCCGCCACCCGCTTGTTGCTTGAACATGGCCTTGATCCTGCGCTGGCCAACACGCGCAAGCGCACGGCGTTGGGCATTGCGCTGCGGAATGGCTGTGTGGATGTGGCCTACCTGCTCGCGCAGGCGCTCGCTGCGAAGGGCGCGTTGGCCCGCAAGGAGTTGAGCGGCTTCCAGGGCACCCCATTCGAGGCGCAGGCCCTCGCACTACCAGCCGACAAGCCTGTAAAGAAATCGGCTGTCGCCAAGGACACCTCTGGCGCGGCGCAGCTGGCCACGTGGGCCCGCCTGCCGAATCCGGCAGGCACGCAGGTCTTTGCCAAAGAGTCGGCGCTGGTCGCGGGCCTGATGGCGCTGGATATCCGCAAGCAGTTGTACGTCGAGCACGACGACCATGGTGGCGGAAGCCTGCGCCTTTCGACTAACCGAAACTGGCTGACACGAAAGGGCTGCATCGATATCCGCACCGTTACCCACTACGCGCCTCACGATGCACACGCGATGCCCAAGACGTCCAGAACCCGGCGATTCGTGGTGCGTCACGAAGCACTCAACGCTGACAGCACCAACACCGAGCTGCGCGCGGCGCTGGAGATCCCGACGGATGCGAGCGGGCAGCCAGAGGCAGCCGCCCTCAAGGATGCGCTGCTGGAATTGCTGCGCGACCAGTTGGGCGTAAGCGCTACGCAGTGATGGCGGCAGTCCAGCGGCCCGCGCAATCAGGCGCGGTCACGGGTTGGAGATAAGCACCAGCCGTTTCGCCTCCCTCCCCTGCCCGCGCACCGCACACGAAAAAAAACAGCGGGGCCACGGGCCCCGCTGCGTCCCTCGAAACTGCCGCATCTTCAGCAGCTCATCGGGTCTTTGCGCCCGGCGCAGCGCCCTTGCCCATCGCTCCCTGCAGCGCCTGCGCCTGTTTCAAATGATCCGCCACATGTGTGCGCGTTTCCTTCAGGAACGCCACTACATCCGCGTCTTTTGCCGCGGGAATGATCATGCTGTCCAGCGCCTCAAGTGCTTTGCCGTGGTCCATGACCATGGCGTTGATGTAGGCAGTATCGAACGCGGCACCTTGCAGCGCCGAGAGCCTGGACGCTTCACTCTTCGCGTGCTCGGCCATCTGCTGCGCCTGCGGACTGGCCGGCACCGGCCGCCACGGCGCGAGTTTGGCATCATTCTCGGTGTGTGCCTTCACCATGGCCTGGCCATAACGTTTGACGTCGGCGGACTGCGCTTTGGTGCTGGCCAGGTTGCCCGCGCTGATCTCGGCACGATTGATCACCGACAGCAGTCCCAGGGCCTGCGCCTGGTCCATCATCGTCGATTGCCGGGTGGGGTCGGCGGTCGCTGGCGCAGACGTGGAAGGCGTGCGGATGTCCTGCGCGTATGCGGACGTGCAGGCCAAGGCGCTGCCCATCAGCAGCGCAACTAGGGCGGGATTTGCGTTTTTCGACATGATCATTCCTCTTCGGGTAGTTTGGCCATCCAGGAAACCGCCCAGCGTCCGCGGACGTGGGCTGTACGCGCTGACGTGCAGGACAGCGCCCTGCCAGAGGGCCGCGTGTCATGCAGGGTCGGCGTATTTCCTGTCACGCCGAAGGCTTCCCCCGGCGGTGACGCCACCATGCGCCCCCTCTGCGCCGCGCGGCGTGCAATGCGTGTGGGCGGCGGGTGAGCATCCAGGGCCCGCCACTTGACGCGCTCCTGACGCGTCCGCGCCGGGTGCCCTGCCCTCACCCTGGACCAGATCCCCGCGCTTGCTCCCACTCCAGCTCGAATGCCGTCGCCAGCGCCTGGCCAGGCTCCAGGCGGTGTGGCGCCAGGGTGAAGCCATCAGGTGGCCCGGTCTGCGGCTCCACGCAGGTCGCGTGCCCGGCACGGTCGTAGACCACCCAGTGGTCGCAATCCGAGCGCAATCGCAGGCGCTGGCCAGCCCTTAACAAGGCGATCCCACCCCCTGCGACGAAGCAGTCGTCCCAAGGACCGGGCACAGGGGGTACGCGCGGCAACGTTGCAATGCCCTCCCCGTCGCGGGGATACATGGACTCCGGCGTGAACAGCAGTCGGTCAGGCTTGCGGAACCAGGGGTGCCAACCCAGCGCGGCCGGCATGGCATTGTCACCGGCCTGCACCACCAGATGCAGTTGCAGTCGGTGTGGCTGCACGCGAAGGGTCTGGACCACCGTGCCACCGAACGGCCAGTACGCGTCTTCGGGAAGTGCCAATGAAAGCGTCATGGCGTTGCCCGCCACATCGTCCACCTGCCACGGTCGCGAGAACCCGAGCCCATGGATGGCGTGCCGCTCGAAGTTGATCGGTAACGACCGGGCCACGCCATCGAACTCGAAGCGCCCGCGGCGGATGCGACCCGCCCAGGGCACCATCGGGTAGCACCCCCATGCAATGGCGGCCTGCCCGCCCTCCCCCTCGCCCTCGCCGACCAGCCACTCCACGCCGTCATGGCGGAGCTGGGCAATGCGTCCACCGGCTGCGGGGGCCACCGCGACCTCAAGCGCCCCGGCCCGCAGCCAATGCAGCGGTCCCGCAGGCAGCGCCGCCTCTGCGTGGTCGATTGGCGAGGCCGCCTCAGCCCGCATACGGGTGAACCGTCCGGATGCGGCCATCGGCCTCCACGTGCAGGGGTGTGCACTTCACCGATCGCAGGTGGGTCACGCCACCTGACAATACGGCGTCGTGATAGAACAGATACCACTGCCCGTCGAATGCGCAGATCGAGTGATGCGTGGTCCAGCCCACCACCGGCGACAGGATCACGCCGGCATAGGTGAAGGGCCCATAGGGGCTGTCACCGACGGCGTAGCACAGCAGATGCGTGTTGCCCGTGGAGTACGACAGGTAATAGCGCCCCGCGTGCTTGTGCAGCCAGGGACCTTCGAAGAAGCGCCGCGCGTGGTCGTCGGCACGCAGCGGTTGGCCGTCGGGGTCGAGAATGACGACTTCCCGGGTCGGTTCGGCAAGACGTGTCATGCTGGGCTCCAGCCTGGCGACGCGCGGACCGAGCGCCGGTGCGTCGCCGACCGGCTCGACGTGAGCCGGATCATGCCGGTTGTCCCGGTACGCCTGCAGCTGGCCGCCCCATATGCCGCCGAAGTACAGGTAATGGCTGCCGTCATCGTCCTCGAACACGGCAGGATCGATGGAGTAGGTGCCGGCGATGGGCTCGGCTGCGGGGACGAATGGACCTTCCGGCCGCTCACCCACCGCGACACCGATCCGGAACATGCCCTGTGCATCCTTGGCCGGGAAATACAGATAGTAGCGGCCATCCCGGCAGGCAGCGTCCGGTGCCCACATCTGTTGTTCGGCCCACGGCACATCGCGCACATGCAGTGCCACGCCGCAGTCGGTGACCTCGCCGTCGGGGCTGTCCATCCGCAGCACGTGGTAGTCCTCCATGCGGAAATGGCCACCCTCGTCGTCGAACGGCGCTCCCGCGTCGATGTCGTGCGAGGGATAGATATACAGGCGCCCTTCGAACACGTGCGCCGATGGATCGGCGGTGTAGATGTGGGTCACCAGCGGCTGGGGCAGGACAGGCGTTGCGGATCGGGCGCCGTCAATGCGGCCCACGTCACCGGATGAGGGGTCGTTCATGGTCAGTGTCCTGGGTTCATGCGGATGCGCCGGCGCTGCGGCGACGAAGCTGGAGCTCCTGCTCGATGCGGGTTTCCGCACGCTTGTCGATCTCGTAGACGCACAGCAGCGCCACGGCGACCAGGAAGGGAATGGAGCAGTAGATGCTCACCGTCATGCGGATGCCTTCGACGACGGCGTCGGGCTGTTCGGCCAGGCCGGCCTGGTAGCCGTAGTGCGCGAGGATGGCCGCCACCAGGGCGCCGCCCACGCTGAGGCCGATCTTCAGCCCGCACAGCATGGCCGAGAAGATGATCGCGGTAGCGCGGCGGTTGTTCTTCCACTCCGAATAGTCGGCGACGTCGGCGATCATCGCCCACAGCAGCGGTATGGTGATGCCGTAGCAGAACCCATGCAGCATGAAGGAGGCGAACGCCACGGCGACCGCCGTCGGCGGGAACAGGTAGAAGGCGAGCAGGAACAGGGTCGAGACGAACAGCGCGCCACCGAAGACGTCCCGCTTGCCGAAGCGGTCGGCCAGCCGGCGCGATACGCCGATGCCCAGGATCATGCAGATGATGCCGCAGGCGTTGAACAGGCTGAAGGCGGACGTCGCGGCATCGCGGGGCCAGCTGAAGCCGGCCAGCCCTGCACGTCCCAGGGCGGCATTCAGCGCGGCGATGAAGCCGTTGAAGCCCGAGGTGTCGAGGAAGCCAGCAAGCGCGGCTTCGCTCATGTAGTACTGGAAATAATAGATGTAGGTACCGCCCTTCAGTGCCAGGTTGACGAAGACCAGCACCGTCAGCGCCAGCATCACCTGCCAGGGGCGGTTGCGCAGCAGGTCCGAGAGATCCTGCATCACGCCCCCGGACTGCTGCCGGGTGGGCACGATCCGCTCGCGGGTGGTGGCGAAGGTGATCAGGAAGAACACCGTCCCCACGATCGCGAACGCGGTCATCACCCGTTCGAAGCCCAATACCCGGTCCCCGTCACCGAGGATCAGCACGAGCGGCATCAACAGCACCTGGATGATGAACTGCGCGATCATCACTGCGACGAAGCGGTACGCCGACAGGCTGTTGCGCTGGGCCATGCTGCCGGTGAGCACGCCACTGAGTGCGGAGTACGGCAGGTTGTTGGCGGCGTAGACGGCCATCAGCAGGCCGTAGGTGGTCACGGCGTAGACGATCTTGCCGCGCTCACCCAAGTCCGGCGTACTGAAGGCCAACAGCGAGAGGACGCCGAACGGCACTGCCGTCCACAGGATCCATGGGCGGAACCGGCCCCAGCGGCTGACGGTGCGGTCGGCGGCGATGCCGATCAGGGGAGTGAACACGAACGCCCCCAGCAGCCCGATCACGAAGATGAGGGTGGCTGCGGTTGCCGGCGGCAGCCGGTACACATCGGTATAGAAAAAGGCCAGGTAGGTGATCAGCGTCTGGAAGATCAGGTTGGCCGCCAAGTCGCCCAGGCTGTAGCCAAGCTTCTCCCGGATCGACAGCGTGTGGTCGGTGCGTTCGGTGAGGCGCAGATCAGTCACGTCGGGTCTCCACGGTGAAGCCGGCCTCGGCGCGGAGGTCGGCGCTGGAACTGCCCACGCGGACCTCATAGGCTCCCGGCGCCACGACGTAGGTCCCGCGAGCCTCGTCGTACTGGCGGAGGGCCTGCGCTGCGTCCAGGGTGAATGTCACGGTGCGCTTTTCCCCCGGGACCAGGCTGATGCGCTGGAAACCGCGCAGTGTCTGCTGGGCATCGTCCGGCCCGGCACCGCGTCGCCGCACGTAGGCCTGCACGACCTCGTCGCCTGCAGTGCTGCCCGTATTGGTTATTTCCACCCGCAGGGTGAGCGTTCCGTCGCTGCGGATGCGGGCCGCATCCAGGTGCAGCCTGCCGTAGTGGAACTGCGTGTAGGACAGCCCGTGCCCGAATGGATACAGCGGCGTGCCACGGAAATAACGGTAGGTGCGCCCCTGCATGGTGTAGTCATCGAAGGCCGGCATCGTTTCGTCCGCCTTGTAGAAGGTCACCGGCAGGCGGCCACCGGGGTTGACGTCGCCGAACAGCGCCTGGCCCACGGCCGTACCGCCGCGCTGGCCCGGGTACCAGCTCATCAGGATGGCCGGCAACGTGGCCTGGGCCCAATCCACCGCCAGCGCAGAGCCGCCGGTCAGCACCATCACCACCGGCTTGCCGGTCGCATGCAGGGCCTCCAGCAGCGCACGCTGGGGTGCGGGCAGGCGCATGTCGGTGCGATCCCCGCCGGCGAAGCCTGGATAATTGACGGTCATTTCCTCGCCTTCCACGTCGCCGGTCAGGCCGCCGACGAACACCACGACATCGGCGTTGCGGGCGGCATCCACGGCCTCCTCGAAGGGCGGCCTGGCACCCGGCATGCGCCAACCCAGGCGCACGCCTGCGTCGCGCTCGGCATCGAAATACTCCAGCCGCAGGTCGTAGGCGCGTCCGGCCTGCAGGTCGACGTCCACGCCATCGCCATGCAAGCGGTCATGCGTGGTCCAGTGATCGAGCACGCGCTTGCCATCCAGGTACAGTCGGAAGCCATCGTCGGCCGCCGCCTCGATCCGGTAGCGTCCGGTTGCCGGCGGTAGCAGCTGGCCACTCCAGCGGATGCTGAAGCCATCGCTGGGGATTCCCTGCCCGGGCGCTGCTTCCCCACGGGCCAGCAGGTTGTCGGTGGGCGAGCCGCGGTCCCAGCGGAAGCCGATCTGCGCGTCGGTCCTCACCAGTGCCGGCGTTCCGGAAGGATCCGCGCTGCGGAAGTACTCACCGCGCAGGCCGCGTTCCGGCGACTCGGCGGAGGGCCGCAGGAAGGCCGCTTCGATCAGCGGGGTTGCGCTGGGATCGTCGCGGCCCTCGACCAGGTCCACGCCGCGCGCATAGCGCACCTCGACGCCCTTCGCCGCGTCACGGATTCCCTGCAGGATGGTCACCGGCGCTGCCGGGGTGCCGAAATAGTTGCCGAGCAGGGCCATGGTGTCATCGGCGGTCGGCCCGACCACGGCGATGCGCTTCAGGTCGCGCGACAGTGGCAGCAGGCCATCGTTCTTCAGCAGCACCAGCGATTCCTGCGCGGCCTTCAACGCCAGTGCATCGTGTGCGGGGGCCTGGTTGACCGACGCGGGAATGCGCGCCCAGCGCACGCGTTCGGGGGGGTCGAACATGCCCAGCCGCATGCGCGCGGCAAACAGGCGTGTCACCGCGTCGTCGATCTCCGCTTCGCTGATGAGGCCCTGCCGCACGGCGGCCGGCAACGTCGCATATTCCTGCCCGCACTCCAGTTCGGTGCCGTTCCTGACCGCCAGCGCAGCGGCTGCTTCACGGCTGGACACGATCCGGTGGTGTTTCCAGATGTCGACGATCGCCCAGCAGTCTGACACTACGTAGCCCTTGAAGCCCCAGTCGCGCCGAAGGATTTCCTGCAGAAGGAACCGGCTGGCACTGGCCGATTCGCCGTACACGCGGTTGTAGGCGCCCATCACCGCGTCGACCTCGCCCTCCTTCACCAGCGCTTCGAAGGCCGGCAGGTAGGTGTCATACAGATCGCGTCGGCTGGGCCGGGCATCGAAGTGGTGGCGGTCGGCCTCGGGGCCGCTGTGCACGGCGAGGTGTTTGGCGGTCGCGTCCAGCTTGCGGTACACCGGGTCGTCGCCCTGAAGGCCCTGCACGAAGGCCACGCCCATGCGCGCGGTCAGGTAAGGATCCTCGCCGTAGGTTTCCTGGCCTCGTCCCCAGCGCGGATCACGGAAGATGTTGATGTTCGGCGACCAGTAGGTCAGCCCCTGGTAACGGCCGTGCGATCCTTCGCGGACGAACTGGTGATGCTTGGCACGGGCCTCGTCGCTGATGGTGCTGGCGACCTGCCCCATCAGCGGCACGTCGAAGGTAGCAGCCAGGCCGATGGCCTGTGGAAACACGGTGGCCTGCCCTGCCCGCGCCACCCCGTGCAGGCCCTCGTTCCACCAGTCGTAGGCCGGTACGCCAAGCCGCTCGATGGCAGGCGCCGCGTTCTGCATCTGCGCGGCCTTTTCCTCCAGGGTCATCCGTGCAACCAGGGCGGCGGCGCGGGTCTCGAAAGACGCGGAGGCATCCAGCCACGGTTGGGGCTCGGCCGCATGCCCCGGGCATGTCAGTGCAATGGCCGCGCACACGGCCAGCACGCGGAAGATCGGAGTGCGCTTCATCATCTGCTCCTCGATGCACGCTCGTCGCGCGCGAATGGTCCCAGCAGGGCGCCGACGAAGCCGCCCGCACGATCCGTACTCAACACCGTTCCGTCCACCTCATCGGCCAGGGTCTGCCAGCCCTCGCCGGTGTCGAACGCAAACGCGTAGTGGCCCTCGTCGCCGGTGATCTTCAGCTGCAGCGACGAGGAAGCGGGCGCATCCCGCGTTGCGATGATCCGCGCGGCACCGCTTCCGTCGCGCACCTCCACGAACACCGCCACGCGGTCGTCGCCGATGCTGCGCACGCCAAGGAAATACCAGTGCGTCTCGCTCTGGAACGCAGCCAACCCGGCCGCCACGCCGGTCGCCGGTCGCGTCACGGCGGTCAGGGCCTCGAACCGCAGGTGCTGCTGGCGTCGACCGAGGAACGCGGGATTGCGCAGCGTGTCCAGGTTTTCCGCAAGCGGGTGCACGGCCAACGCCCCCGGCTTTGAGCGCAGGTCCGCCCACGGTTGACTGGGCATGCGCACGCGCAGCCATCCCCTCCCCAGCGTCGCACCATCGAAGTCGTCGCGCTCACGGAAATTGCCGCTGAACGGTGCCTGCGCCGCCGCGCCCTGCATCCACGACGGTGCTTTCAGTGCATACGGGATGGCGCTGCCCGCGGGCAGGATGACCGGCCATCCGTCACGCCATTCCACCGGCAGCAGGAACGTCTCGCGCCCGGTGTTGTAGTGGCGGATGTCGTAGTTGCGGCTGGCCAGGAACACCGCCCACCACGATCCGTCCGGCCCCTCCACCAGGTCCGCATGGCCGGCATTGGTGATCGGCAGCGGCCGGTCGGCCGGAAGGTCACGCTGGGTGAGGATCGGGTTGCCCGCGTAGGGCAGATAGGGCCCCCACACAGTGCGGCTGCGCAGGACCACCTGCGAATGCTGCGGTCCGGTACCCCCTTCCGCGTCGGACAGGTAATACCAGCCATTGCGCTGGTAAATATGGGGCCCTTCGATCCAGATCGGATTCTTCGCCGGCTCCACGCCGCCGTCGATCAACACCTTGCGCGGACCCACCGGGGTGAAGGTCGCCAGATCGATCTGCTGCATCCAGATGGCACGGTGGCCCTCGTAGCGGGGCCGGCCGGGCGGCACATCGTTGTTGAGCAGGTACACGGCCCCATCGGTGTCGAAGAACAATGACGGATCGATGCCATCGATGCCAGGCAGCCAGTGCGGGTCGGACCAGGGACCGGCAGGATCCCGTGCGGTCGCGATGAAGTTGCCGCCGCTGTCCACGGCCGTGGTGACCACGTAGAACACGCCGTCGTGGTAACTGATCGCCGGTGCGAAGATCCCGCGTGACACCCCCAGTCCGTCGAAGTCCAGCTGCGACGGCCGGTCGATCACATTGCCGATCTGCTTCCAGTGCACCAGGTCGCTGCTTTCAAAGACCGGGATGCCCGGGAAATAGGTGAAGCTGGAATTGACCAGGTAGAAGCGCCCATTCGCGGCGACGATGCTGGGGTCGGCGTGGAATCCGGCCAGGATCGGATTGTGATAGTAGCCTTCGGGCAACGGAGCCTCGAACGCTGCATCGCGCCCGCGGTATTCGAACCAGTCGAAGTACACAGGAGGCGCGGGTGCCGCGGCCCGCGCGGGCGCACCCCACATCACTACCACAAGCATGCAGGCGAGCAGCAGGCGCATCAGGGGACCTCCGCAGGGAGGATGGAAAGCTCGAAGGGTCCGGCGGGTGCGCCTCTGCGGTCGCGCAGGGTGCACACCGGACCGTCGGCCCAGCAGTAGCGCACGCGATCGCCCACGCCAGCCAACGGCCGGCGCAGGACGACGTCGTGTCCGTCCACTACCGCGTCGGCGTACTGACAGTGGCGCGCGTCGGCGTCGCACACCTCGAAACCGATGGGTCCGTTCGCACCGGTGGTGACCAGCGCACCGGCGACACCGTCGAAGCCGATGCGCACGCCGCCCTGCGTGGCCGATGCTTTGCGCGGAGCCGGACCGGATGCCGCCAGGTTGCGCTCGCCCAGCACGACCTGCCGCGCGACGCGGGCCAGTCGCCGTCCCAGCTCCTGCTTGTTGGGTGGATGGATGTCGTAGACATCGCCCAGGTCGATGGCAACGGCGAGGCCCGTGTGCCGGTCTTCCGCGGCCACCCGGCGTTGCGCCTCACGCACCTGTGCCCACCCACTCTCCACCGGCGCCTGCGGTGGCGCGCCGTACCCGGCCAGCTGCACCAGCAGCAGCGGCATCCGGGCGCCGAACCGGGCGCGCCAGTCATCGCGCAGGCTGCGCAGACGACCGGCGTAGGTGGCGGCGTCTCCGGTGTTGGACTCGCCTTGATACCAGAGTGTGCCGCGCAGGGCATAGGAACCCAGCGGCGCGATCATGCCGTTGTACAGTGTCGACAGGCCGGTAGCGGCGTGCCATGGAGCCATCGGCGGGGCCTCTTCCCCGCGCGCGACGCGGTACTGCCAGCCGGCATCCAGCGCGATCCGCGTGCCATCGTCCAGCCGGACCGCATGGGCCGCCGCCGGTCCTGACAGGCCGCCGTCAGCGTAGGTGTCCAGAACGTTGATCACCACTGCATTGGCGCCCGCTTTCAGCAGGCCGGCGGGCAGCGCATAGCGACGTGGTTCGCCAGCGCCGTATTCGCTGCCCACGGCCACGCCATTGACCCAGGTCATGTCGGTCTCATCCACCGGACCGAGCTCAAGCGTTGCCCCCTGCCCCGCCTGCGCAGCGGTAAGCGTTACCTGGGTGCGGTACCAGACCATGCCGTTGTAACCGTGCAGCGATGGCACGCCCCAGTGCTCCCATGCGCCCAGCGCCTTCGGGGCGAGATGCCATCCGTTTTCATCGACGGCGGCCCGCCACGGCGTATCGGCAGCCGGACGAGCCGCGCGTTGTGACCACCACTGCTGCCAGTGAAGGCCCCACTGTGCCGTCGCGGCCGCGGGATCGTGGGCGTGCAGCGCGAGCACCTGCAGTGCAGGCTCCAGACCCCCTTGCCTGTGCAGCGCCTCCGCGCTGGTCCAGGCCTCGATCCGCGAGCCGCCCCACGCGGCCTGCACCAGCCCCATGGGCACGTCTTCGCTCTTCTGCAGCTCGCGCGCGAAGTAGAAACAGGCGGCGGAAAAATCGCGCACGCTCTCCGGCGACGTGACGCGCCATGCAGCGGAGGCCGGCGGGTCACGCTGGGCGGACACGGCCGCTGCCTTGGGCACGGTGAACAGCCGGATCGTCGGCTGCGTGGCGGAGGCGATTTCGTTGGGCGCGTCCAATGTGCGCCACACGGGCAGCTCCATGTTCGACTGCCCGGCACACAGCCAGACATCGCCCACCAGCACGTCGTGCACGCTGCGGGAGAGGTCGCCGGCCCGCACTGAAAGGGTGTAGGGGCCGCCCGCGGCAATGGGCTTCAGCGTGACCTGCCAGTGACCGGCGTCATCGGCGCGCGTGCTGGCCGCCTGCCCGGCCAGCTGCACGTGCACCGTGACACCCGGGGCGGCGGCACCCCATACCGGAAGGGGGTGGTCGCGCTGCAGCACCGCGTGGTCCTGGAAGAGTGCATGCAACACGGGCGCGGCAGGCTCCTGCGCATTCGACGCAAGCGAACACCCGGCGAAAACCATCGCGCATACCGCGAGCGCCCACGCCGTCGGTTTCATCGGCCATCCCCCGGAGCGGAGGGATACTGCAACGCCTGGTACCAGGCCAGCGGGTGCGGCGGCGCGGCTTCCCCAGCCGGCAAGGGACGGCCGCTGACTGATTGGAAATAGGCCACGCTGGCATCCCGCCACCACTGCGCTTCGCGCAGCTGGATGCGCAGGAAGGCGGCGACATGCGCGTGCCGTTCTGCATCGACCGTGCCGCGCTGCGGCGTATCGACGCCTTCCGTGGGCGCAAGTTTCGCCCAGCTCGCCTGCAGCGCACGCACCTGGCGCACGCCCAGCGAGTAGCGCCCGACCAGCGCGTCCCAGAGAGTCTGCCCCGAGGCCATGCGGTGCTCCCACGGCACATGGTGGAACCACAGCAGCAGTGACTCGGGAACCTGCGTCACATCCCCATAGCGCTCAGCCACGCGGGGGGCGTACTGGGCGACCGCATTGCTGCCGCGTGCGGTGCGATCGAAGCCGATGCCGTTGCGGTCGGCGCGGTGGTAGTACACCGGGTTCCAGTCCGCGCGCGGGCCACCGTCGACCCATGGCCCAGGACCGTAATGGTGGCCACGCGCCATCAGGTGGTGCAGGCCCAGCGGGGTCATGTAGTTCACGGCGGCCTCGCGCGAGCCCATCATCATCTGCACGATCGGTTGCACGATCTCCGGCTCCGGGGAGAAGGTCATCGCGACCCACTCCGCGGCGATCCCGCGCGAGGATTGGGCTGGATTCCACGCCAGGCGCCCGTAGGCGTACCAGTTGGCTGGGTCGAAATGCGATCCGGCCCACGTGCGATCAGCGCCGATGTTGGCCACGCCCGCCATGCCGACCAGTGTCTGGGCGACGGTCTGTTGGTCACCGGGCAGTCCGGTGTCCGACCGCAGGACCTCTTCGTACAGCGGGCCCAGGTAGACCAGATGGGTGGCGAAGCCGAGATATTCCTTGGTGATCTGCACCTCCATCGCCAGCGGCGTGCGCGGCATGGCGCCGAACAACGGGTGGAACGGCTCGCGCGGCTGGAAATCGATGGGCCCGTTCTTGACCTGCAGCACGACGTTCTGACGGAAGGCACCGTCCAGTCCCGCGAACTCGGTATAGGCCTGCGTCGCACGATCCGCCGGCACCTCGTGTGCGTAGACGAACGCACGCCACATCACGACCCCGCCGTGCGGTGCCAGTGCGTCGGCCAGCAGATTGGCGCCCTGGGCATGCGAACGGCCGTAATCCTGCGGGCCGGGCTGCCCTTCCGAGTTGGCCTTGACCAGAAAGCCGCCAAAATCCGGTATGCGTGCGTAGATCCCGTCCGCCTTTTCGCGCCACCACCGCTGCACGGCGGGGTCGAGCGGATCGGCTGTTGCCAGCCCGCCCAGCTCGATCGGGGCACTGAAGCGCGCGCTCAGGTAGACGCGGATGCCGTAGGGGCGGAACACGTCCGCCAGCGCCGCCGCCTTCTCGATGTAGTGAGGGGCAAGACTCTGCGCGTTGGCATTCACGTTGTTGAGCACGGTGCCGTTGATGCCGAGCGACGCATTGGCGCGCGCATAGTCGGTGTAGCGCGGATCCTTCCATTCGGGCAACGTCTGCCAGTCCCACAGCGAGCGGCCTGCATAGCCGCGCTCGACATGTCCGTCCAGATCGTCCCAGTGGTCAAGCACGCGCAGCCGCAGTCGCGGCGATTCGCGAACATCGATTGTTTCCAGATCCACGCCGGTCTGCAGCACGCGCAGCAGATGGAACACGCCGTACAGCACGCCGACATCCCCGCGCGCAGCGACCAGCAAGACATCGCGTCCGGTGCCCCGGGTGCGCTTGATCAGGTAGCCCTCTTCGCCCAGCGCGTCGATCTGTCCGGCGTGGGCGGCGATCAACCGCGAGGATCGCGGTGTGCCGACAACCAGTGCAGGGCCCGCCGCTGTCGCACCGTCCTGCCTCGGCGCGCTGCCAAGCAGGCCGGTGAGCCCGCGCACCAGCTCGTCGCGGGCAGCGCGCTGCGCGGGTGTCCGGTCCGGGGCGTCCACGTGTGACAGCACCGTGCCGTATGCCGCCGCACGGCCAGCGTCCAGTGGCATGTAACGCAGCCAGAGTGCATGCCCATCCTCGGCACCCGCACTGCCCATGCAGGCCATCAGCAGGACGACGGCGGCGATCATTCGATGACACCGCTCGCCATTGTCGCTGGACCGCAGCGCGGCCTTCAAACCTTGTAAGCTCGGGACGCGCCTTGGCGCCAGCAGCGTCAGCAGGACGAACGGGAGTGCCGTGTGGACAAGCCGAAGAAGTCGGTCCGCCGAAGAACCAGTGGCGTGACGATCGACGAGGTGGCCGCCCTGGCCGGGGTCTCGCCGATGACCGTGTCGCGGGCGATCAACCAGGGCAAGGTGCGTGACTCCACGCGCGAGCGCGTGATGCGCGCGGTGCGCGAACTCGGCTATACGCCCAACCTTGCCGCCAGCTCGCTGGCCGCCGCACAGCACACCCGGGTTGCGCTGATCTACACCAATCCCAGCGGCGCCTACCTCAGGGAACTGCTGGTCGGCCTGCTGCGTGTCGCAGCGAATGCGGCCGTGCAGCTGGTCGTCCACTACTGGGACAGCTTCGACCCCGAAGCCGAGCGCAAGGCGGCACGTGCCCTGGCCGGCCGCGTCGACGGGGTCATCCTGCCGCCTCCGCTGTGTGAGTCGCAGGCGGCCGTGACCGAACTCGTGCGCGGCGGCATCCCGGTGGTCGCGATCGCGTCGGGGCACCTGCGCGACGACATCTCCTGCGTGCGCATCGATGACTTCCGGGCGGGCCGGGAAATGACCGAACACCTCATCCGGCACGGCCACCGCCGCATCGGCTTCATCCGTGGCCGCGAGGACCTCAGCGCGAGCGCACGCCGCTTCGATGGCTTCGCCACCGCATTGCATGAGGCGGGATTGAAGGTCGACGCCGGGCTCGTCGAGCAGGGCGACTACACCTACCGGTCCGGGCTCGCCGCCGCCGAGAAACTGCTCTCCCATCGCCGGCCGCCGACCGCGATCTTCGCCAGCAACGATGACATGGCGGCGGCGGCCATCTCCGTGGCACACCGACGGGGCCTGGAGGTGCCGCGCGACCTGTCCGTGGTCGGCTTCGATGACACCTCCGCTGCGACCACGGTCTGGCCGGAGCTCACGACCCTGCATCAGCCGATCGCTTCGATGGCCGACGCGGCCCTGGACATCCTGCTGCGCATCATCCGCAGCAGGACCAGCGAGGCGCCCGAGCTCACCGACCACGTGATGCCGCACCGGCTGGTCCAGCGCGACTCGGTCGCCGATCCGCCCAGCCGGCGCTAGCGGCGGCAAGCTCATTGCGCATTGGGACATGCGACCGTGGCGTCGGCCTCGTTCAACGCCGCCAGCGCGACGCGCGAGACCGAGACTGTCATCGCACCCGCGGTGACCAGTGACCACGGACGATCCAGCTTGCCGACGTCCGCACCCGCGCCGGCCAGGCACTTCAACGGGACCCCGACCCGCGTCCACTTGCCGATGGGCAGCGCCGCCAGCGTGGGGCCGATCGCAACGCGGCCCGAGCACCCGGTGCCACAGCCTGCCACCAACCATGCCGGTGCGCCGGGTGCGGCGTCGACACGCAGGGTGGTCACCAGCATCAGGTCGCCATTGCTCTCACGCTGCAGATCCAGCGGTACGTGCGACTGCAGCGCGACCGTGGCCTCCGCTGTCCCAGACCAGGCCAGGCGACGGCCGTCTTCCTGGGCGAGGTGGTCCACGCCGGTGACACGCAGCAGGCCGTCCGCCAGCGCTTCCGGCACCTTGCTCACGGTCACGCCCTGCCCCGTGCTGCGCTCCAGCCGCAGTGCCATTCCGGCACCGGCATCGCCCCGTGCGAAATAGATCCCGGGTGCTCCTTCGTTGCCGGTCACGCCGGACACCTCAGGCAGCACGGCGAGGTTTCCATCGTCGGCGTAGGTCAGCCCGTAACCGAAGGCGAACTGCGGGTCGTAGTCCTTCTGTCCCACGTTGTTGGCGTACTGGATCGCCGTGCGCGGCCAGCTGAAGCTCAGCCTGCCCTTGAAGTCGTGCTGTATGCCGCCATCGGGACGGCGCAGCAGGACATCGGCAATGCCGGCGCCTTCCGAGCCCGGCAGCCAGCCCGCCACGAACGCGTCGGCGGCGTTGATCTCGCGGTTCACCCAGAGCGGGCGCCCGCTCAGGAACACGGCCACGACCGGGATGCCCTCGGCTTTCAGTCGCTTGATCAACGCCAGGTCTGCGTCATCGCCTGGCTTGTACGCCAGCGTCGGCAGATCGCCCTGGAACTCGGCGTAGGGGTCCTCGCCAAACACCACGACGGCGACGTCCGGCTTTTTCATATACCGGCCGTCCACCGCCAGCACTGCCTCACCACCGGCCGCCCTGGCCTGCTGCGCGATGCCCTCGTAGATCGTATCCGCATTCGGGAAATCCTTGCGGGTGGTGCCGGTGCCCTGCCAGTTCAGCGTCCAGCCTCCGGCCTGCTTGCCCACATCGTCCGCGCCGTCACCCGCCACCAGGATCCGTTGCCCGGGCGCAAGCGGCAGCAGACTGCCCTGGTTCTTCAGCAGCACCAGCGACTCGCGCACTGCTTGGCGTGCAAGGGCGCGGTGCGCGGGTGCGCCGATGAGTGCGAACTGCCCGCCCACTGCCCGCGACGATGGCTTGCCGGCTTCGAACAGGCCCAAGCGCATCTTGACCCGCAGGATGCGATGCACGGCGTCATCCAGTCGCTGCGGGCTGAGGGTGCCGTTCCTGGCCGCAGCCAGCGTCGTCTCGTAGAACCCTTTCCAGCTGTCCGGCGTCATCGCCATGTCCAGCCCGGCGTTGATGGTGGCCGGGCAATCGGTGGTCGTGCAGTCCTTGACCTGGCCGTGGCCGTTCCAGTCGCCCACCACGAAACCACCGAAGTTCATACGGCCCTTCAGCGCGTCGGTCAGATACGGCCGGTTGCCGTGCATCTTCTCGCCGTTGACGCTGTTGAACGATGCCATGACGGTCTGCGCACCGGCAGCGATAGCGGGCGGGTAACCGGCTGCATGGATCCGCACCAGCTCGGCTTCGCTGATCCGGGTGTCGCCCTGGTCTTTGCCGTCGGTGGTACCGCCGTCGCCGAGGAAGTGCTTCACCGACGCGATCACATGCCGACCGTCGAGGAAGCCGGGCGTTCCTACCTTGCCCTGCAGGCCTTCGACCACTGCGCCGGCATAGCGGGCGACCAGTTCGGGGGACTCTGAATACCCTTCATAGGTGCGGCCCCAACGGTCGTCCTGCGGTACCGCCACCGTGGGCGCGAAGGCCCATTCCATGCCGGTGGCACGCGTCTCCAGCGCCGTGACCTCGCCGATCCGGCGCACCAGCTCGGGGTTGCGGGCGGCGCCCAGGCCGATGTTGTGCGGAAACAGCGTTGCCCCGGTGATGTTGCTCTGCCCGTGCACCGCATCGATGCCGAACAGCACGGGAATCGCCTTTCCGCCCGTCGACGTATCCATCGACGCCGCATGGAACGCGTCGGCCAGCGCCAGCCACGCGGCCGGTGATGCATCGTAGCGGCCACCCGGATCGGAGTTGCCGCCCGCCAGGATCGAGCCGAGCCGGTAGCGGCGCACGTCCTCCGGCGTGACGCTGGCGATATCACCCTGTACCAGCTGACCGACCTTCTCCTCGATGGTCATGCCGGCCATCAGCTCGGTGATGCGCTTTTCCATGGCCGGGTCTTCTGCCAGCGGCCAGCGGACCTGCGGCCACGGATCGCTGCCCGCTTCGACGGCGACGGCGCCTGCCGCATGAGCGTGGAGGCTGGCAGCCAATGCCAGTACGAGGGGCACCAGCAGCGTGCAGCGGCGGGCGCCCCCGGCGCCTGGGTTCATCATCGCGTTCATCCTTCCATCTGCTCCAGTTCTCTGCCCTTGGTTTCGTGCACGTACCTGAGCACGAAGAAGACTGAAATGACCGCCGCCACCAGGTAGATGCTATAGGTCGCCGCAAGCCCGGCCGCGGCCAGCAGGATCGGGAAGGTGACCGTAACGGCGAAGTTCGTGGTCCACTGCGCTGCGCCGGCCACGGCCAGCGCCGAGCCACGGATCTGGTTGGGGAACATCTCGCCCAGCATCACCCACATCACCGGGCCCCAGGAACTGTTGAAGAACACCACGTAGGCGTTGGCTGCCACCAGTGCGACCGTCCCCATGCCGTCGGGCAGCTGCAGGCGACCGTCGACCAGCGAGCCGCTGGCGAAGGCGCCTGCCAGGACGGCCAATGAAGCCGCCATGCCCGCCGAGCCGATCCAGAGCAGCGGCTTGCGGCCGATCCGGTCGATCAGCAGCACGGTGACGATGCACGCGCCGATGCTGAGTGCCCCGGACAGCACATTGATCAGCAGTGCATCGTTCTCGGAGAAGCCCACCGCCTGCCACAGCACCGCACCGTAGTAGAACACCACGTTGATCCCGACCAGCTGCTGGAAGGTGGCCAGCCCGATGCCGACCCAGACCACGGTCCGGATCCGGCCGGTGGTCCGGTTGCGCAGGTCCGACAGGCGCGGACGATGCGGCTCGGTCGACAGCGAGGCTTCGATTTCAATGAGCTTGGCCTGCGCTTGGACATCGCCGAACAACCGCGTCAGCACGTGCAGCGCCTGCTCCCGGCGACGCTTGACCACCAGGTAGCGTGGGCTCTCCGGAATGAACAGCAGCAACGCCAGGAACAGCAGCGACGGCACGGCCTGCATCCAGAACATCCAGCGCCACGCGGCGTGGCCGCCCCACAACGCCTCGGTCGACGCCCCGGCCTTGGCGGCCAGCAGGTAGTTGGACAGGAAGGCGACGGTCAGCCCGCTGATGATGGCGATCTGCTGGACGGTAGCGAGTCGTCCGCGGTACCGCGCCGGCGCCACTTCGGCGATGTAGGCCGGCGAAATCACGCTGGCCGCCCCGACTGCGAATCCACCGATCACCCGCGAGACGATGAACATCGCCGACGAGGACGCCGCTCCCGCGCCGATGGCCGAGAGCAGGAACAGCACCGCCGACACGATCAGCACATTGCGGCGTCCGAGGCGATCGGCCAGCCGGCCCGCGCTGAACGCACCGACGGCGCAGCCCAGCAGCATCGAGGCGATCTCGAAGCCCTGCATCCATTCGCCGGACCGGAAGGTCTGGTGCAGGCCGTCCTGGGTGCCGTTGATCACGCCGCTGTCGAAGCCGAACAGGAACCCTCCGATTGTTGCCACCACGCTGATCACCACGATCAGGCGTGTGTTCTCGCCGCTGCCGATTACCTGGTTCATTGTGCTGCCCTGCTCCGGTTCAATGTCATCGATGCGAGCCGCTACGCTCAGCGCAACAGGTACTGGTTGAGCAGGTTCTCGTAGCGCTCCTGCTTGCCGCTGGTCTGCGCCGGCTCGCCCCCCTTGGCGCCCAGTGCCGCCAGTCCGGCCAGGTCGAGCGCGCCCTCTGCGAAGTCCTTGCCGGCACCGCTGTCGAAGCTGGCGTAGCGCTCCCGGCGCCACTGTTCCAGCGGGGAGTCCTGCAACAGCGCATGGGCGACTTCCAGGCCACGGGCGAACGCATCCATGCCACCGACGTGGGCAATGAACAGATCTTCGAGGTCGGTGGATTCGCGGCGCACCTTGGCGTCGAAGTTCAGGCCACCTTCCAGCCCGCCCTGGCGCAGCACGACCAGCATCGCGCCGACGGCGTCATACAGGTCGGTGGGGAACTGGTCGGTATCCCAGCCGTTCTGCGCATTGCCCCGGTTTGCGTCGATGCTGCCGAGCAGGCCGTGGTCGGAAGCGACCTGCAGGTCATGCTCGAAGGTGTGTCCGGACAGCGTGGCGTGGTTGGCTTCGATGTTGAGCTTGAAGTCCTTGGCCAGCCCATGTTCTTTCAGGAAACCCACCACCGTGGCGCTGTCGAAGTCGTACTGGTGCTTCATCGGCTCCATCGGCTTCGGCTCGATGAGGAAATTGCCTTTCAGGCCGATGCTGCGACCGTAGTCACGCGCCATGGAAAGGAAGCGCGCCAGGTGATCGACCTCCCGCTTCATCTGCGTGTTGGCCAGTGCAGCGTAGCCTTCGCGGCCACCCCAGAACACGTAGTGCTCGCCGCCCAGCTCGACCGTCGCTTCCAGTGCGGCCTTCACCTGCACGGCCGCACGTGCCACCACCGCGAAATCCGGATTGGTGGAAGCACCATTCATGTAGCGCGGGTGCGAGAACAGGTTCGCCGTGCCCCACAGCAGCTTGATGCCGGTAGCATCCTGGCGCGCCTTGGCCAGGCCCACCATGTGCTTCAGATTGCGCTCGTACTCGCGCACATCGTCGGCATCCGGTGCGAGGTCGATGTCGTGGAAGCACCAGTACGGCACGCCCAGCTTGGTGAAGAACTCGAACGCCGCGTCGAGCTTGGCTTCGGCCGTCGCCATCGGCGTGCCCGCTTCCCACGGGAAGTGACGCGTGCCGGGCCCGAACGGGTCATGTCCGGCGTTGCAGAAGGTATGCCAGTAGCAGACGGCGAAACGCAGATGCTCCTGCATGGTTTTGCCACCGATGATCCGGTTGGCGTCGTAGACCTTGAAGGCCAGCGGGTTGTCCGACTCCCGACCTTCGAAGGGAATGCGTCCGATGCCTGGGAAGTACTCGCGGTTGCCGATGAAGGGTTGCGTGCTCATGGGGCGTCTTCCTGTGGTGTGCGGGGTGTGGCGTAGAAAGGATCAACCGCGGTACAGCGGCGTGATGGCGTCGAGGTGACGCAGGAACCGGTCATAGGCGGTGGCATAGGCCGCGCTGCAGGTCGGGTCGGGACGGGTGGACAGCTCGGGCGCGATGGCGACGTGGTGCTCGGCGATCGCGGCGATCGAGTTCGCATCACCGTTCGCAGCGCCCAGCGACCAGAGCGCCTGCAACGCCGCGCCGAAGGCGGCGCCTTCCGGCTCGGTCGGCACGTCCACCGGCAACCCGAACACGTCAGCGACCAGTTGCCGCCACGCCGCGCTGTTGCTGCCGCCTCCGGTCAGCACGATGCGGTCGAACGACATGCCCGCGCGCACGAAGGCATCGAAGCCGTGCTTCAGGCTGTAGGTCGCCCCCTCCATCGCAGCGCGGTACAGGTGCGCCGGCGTCATGTTGGTCGTGTCCAGGCCGGCCAGGACGCCCTTTCCATGCGGCAGGTCCGGGGTGCGCTCGCCATTGAGGAACGGCAGCATCACCAGTCCGTCCGCACCGGGCGGCGTCGCGCGCAGGTGGGCATCGCCATCGCGCGTGCTGAAACCGAATGCGTCGGCCACCTGCTCGGTGACCACGGTGCAGTTCATGGTGCAGATCAACGGCAGCCATCCGCCCGTCGATGAGCAGAATGCAGCCCATGCGCCGTCCGGGTCGACAACCGGCCGTTCGGCAAAGGCAAACAGCGTGCCGGAGGTCCCCAGGCTCATTGCCAGGCGGCCGGGCACGACGCAGCCGGTACCGATGGCCGCCATCATGTTGTCGCCGCCCCCCACCGCGACCTTCACCGTGGCGGGCAGCCCCAGGCGGGCGGCGGCCCGTGGCGAGATGGCGAACAGTTCGCCGGTCTCGGCGATTCTCGGCAGGCAGTGGACCAGGTCGCGATCCGGATCCGTGGCCTGCAGCAGCGCGGTCGACCAGGTGCGCGAGCGCACGTCCAGCCAGCCGGTGCCCGACGCGTCGCCGTATTCGCAGAAACGTTCACCGGTCAGCACGAAGTTCAGGTAATCGTGGGGCAGCAGGATCGTGGCAAGCCGCGCGTACACGTCCGGGCGATGGCGTTTTGTCCATGGCAGCTTGGACGCGGTGTATCCGGTCAGGATGGGGTTGCCCGCCAGCGCGATGGCCGACGCCTGGCCTCCGACCGCGTGCATGATGTCCGCACATTCCGCGGCCGTGCTGGTGTCGCACCACAGTTTTGCCGGCGCAAGCACCGCCCCCGCTGCATCAACGGGCACGAACCCGTGCTGCTGGCCGGATATCGCCACAGCGCTGACGCGGCTCCGTATCGAGGGCGCAATCGCTTCAAAGGCCGCCTCCAGCGCCACGACCCAGTCGGCGGGCGACTGCTCGCGGCTGCCGTCGGCACCGGAGGTCAATGCCAGCGGCACCGTGCTTCGGGCGACCACGCTGCGCACGGCGGGGTCATACACCACGACCTTCAGACTCTGCGTGCCCGCATCGATTCCCGCGACCAGATCCATTCATTGCACTCCGGGTGTGGTGTAGAAGGTAGCGCTACCATCGCGCTGCGACAGCAGGGCGGCCTAGCCCGCCACTGCCGGACTCCGCTGCCAGGCCGCAGGCGGTACATTGCAGTAGCCCTGGATGAAGGCGGCCTGCGATGGCATGGACCCCGCTGCCTGCGCCACCGATCGCCGTATGCGCGTCAACAGCGCCTGCATGTCCGCATCGCTCAGCGCCGCCGCCAGCGGGTGCGGCGGCCCCGGCCTGATCCCCTGCCCCATCAACACGCTGGTCCAGGATTCCACCCGGAACAGCTCCCCGGGGTCCTGCCAAGCGTGGGCACGTTCGCGCCACGCGCGCAGCCGCACCGCGAGCGATTCGGGCAGTGCCATCTCGCGGCACGCCTTCCACATCGGTTCGTCGCGCTGGGTGGCGTGGTAATGCAGGATGATGAAATCCCGCACGTGCTCCATTTCCTGGCGGCTGACTTCGTTGTACAGGTCCACCAGCGCCGGAGTCTGGCCTTCGAACGGGAACAGCTGGATCAGCCGCACCACCGCGCTGATGGTCAGGTGGATGCTGGTCGATTCCAGCGGCTCGATGAAGCCACTGGCGAGTCCGAGGGCGACCACGTTCCGGTTCCACGCTTTCAGCCGCCGGCCGCTGCGGAACGGCACCAGCCAGGGCTCCCGGATCGGCCTGCCTTCAATGTCCCGGAGCAGCTTCGCGTGTGCTTCGTCATCGGACATGTGGCGGCTGGAGAACACCAGCCCGCAGCCGACCCGGTGCTGCAGCGCGATATGCCAGCGCCATCCCGCTTCGTGCGCGATGGCGCGCGTGTAGGGCACCGGCGGGCTTACCGCTTCGGTCTGCACCGCAATGGCACGGTCACTGGGCAGCCACTCGTGCCAGTCTTCGTAGCCGGTGTGCAGGGTCTGCTCAGTCAACAGCCCGCGAAAACCCGTGCAGTCGATGAACAGATCACCTTCGACGACCTGTCCATCCTCAAGCACCAGGGCAGCGACCGAGCCATCATGCGGATGTTGCCGGACCTCCCGGATCTTTCCTTCCACCCGCCGCAAACCATGGCCTTCAGCCTTGCCGCGCAGGAAGCGCGCGTAGCGCCCCGCGTCGAAATGGTAGGCATAGCTGACCTGGGGCTGGGACTGCAGGGAGAACCGGTCACCCTGTGAGGCGACACTTTCCACGCTGAAGTCGCCGAAGTCGGAGGTCATGCCCCGGCGCAGGCTGTCCAGCCAGAAATGATGGAACGGCGTGGCCCAGGTGCCCTGCCCGATTGTGCCGAACGGATGGAAGAAATGATCACCGGGACGGCGCCAGTTCTCGAACGAGATCGAGAGCTTGAAGGTGCCGGCGACGGCGCGCAGGAATTCCTGCTCGTCGATCTGCAGGAAGCGATGGAACGCGCGGATGGGCGGGACGGTCGACTCGCCTACACCGACCGTGCCGATTTCCTCGGACTCCACCAGCGTGATATCCAGCTGGTCACGGAACTGGTGCGCCAGAGCACACCCGGCCAGCCAGCCGGCCGTGCCGCCGCCGGCGATCACGACCCTGCGGACCCGCCCTTCCGTTGTGTTCGCAGCGTTCAATGCAGTACTCCCTTTCAGCGGTTGAGGCGAGCGAGCAGCTGGGCGCGCGTACGGCGCGCCTGCACCTCGTCGAAGGGCGCCAGTTCGCCGCGGGCGGCTTCCGGCAGATGCTGCCCGGCGTGCCCGGCGGGTCCAAACACGTAGTACGCGAACAGCGTGTGCCAGGCCTGCTTCTCGCGCTCAGGCAGGTCCCGCAGCGCCCAACGCGCAAGCTGGAGGGCGGCCAGTGGCGAAGGAAGGAAGTCCGGCGTGCTGCGCCACCAGTAATTGACCAGCACGTTGAACGCTTCCAGGCTGCGCACGTGATGCCACCACAGCGAAGGGATGAAAATGGCATCGCCGGGCTCGAGCACGGCGGTCCGAGCACTGGAAAGCGCGTCACGGAAGCGCGGATGACGCTCGAAATCCGGTCGATCCAGGTCCACCACGCTGACCACCTGGCCACCCGGGGTCGGCTCCAGCGGGCCTGGATACAGGTTGTCGATCTGCTCCGGCGGGAACAGAGTGAAGTGGCGCCGGCCGACGGCGCAGCACGCCAGGTTCTGCGGCGTGTCGAAGTGACACGAGGCCGTAACGCGGTTGCCTATCCAGATGCTGGCCGAGGCGTCGATACCCTGTGCCGCCAGGCCGGCATCATTGGTGAGCGCGAACGCGGGCAACGCGCGGTCGATGCGCAATGAGGCGATATAGTAGGTAGGTGGCCGCGGCGCATCCACGACGCCTGCGATCTCTTCGAGCACCTGCGCGAGCAGGCCACGCCGGACCTCCACGTTCAAGCGCGTGAAGTCGTCGTTGTAGAACGGTCGTCCGTTGATGTCCGGACCACCGTAGGAATACGGGACACGCAGGCCTGCATCGAAACCGCGCAGATGCGCCATCGCCTCGGCCATGGAGCGCTGGCCGGCCTGCACCAGGCTCCAGCCGCGGGCGATGCCACGCAGGACGACCGGCTCGCCCGCCTCCACCAGCGCCGCCAGCGGCAACGCTGCAGGGTCCACCGCATCCAACGTCTTTACGGCGATGCCCTCGTGCATTCGTCAGTTCCTGCCCAGCGCGGCGGGCGCGTCCTGGGCACGAAGGCGCCGCTGCTTCTCCGCAATCAGGCGCCGCATGTTGTGCAGCGAGGCCAGCATCAGGTACGCGCCCTCCAGATACCCACTGCGGTTGAGCGCAGCCAGCGCATCGCCATCGAGTTGCGACAGGCGGTCACGGTCGATGGCGTGCAGGCCGCTGACGCTCACCCGATGCGCCGTGTCGATCTGCACGTCGAGCGTGGTCGGCTGCACCAGGCCGTGTGCGTACAGCGCAGTGAACATGCCGGCAGCAAATGTCACGCCCTCGTGGATACCGCGCAGGACGGCGGCGATATGGTCCAGGTAGGGCGTATTGCCCCCGTGCGGCAGGAAGACCGGCTGGCCCTGCACGGCACTTACCCGGGGGTGGTCCAGGTCTACGTGGATCACCGTTTCCCCGGTAGCGTCGCCATCGAACCCGGCGTCCTGGAACCCGATCAGGAACGGCCCCTTGGCCGCAGCCCCCGGCAGATACGACGCATTCCATCTACCATCCTGCAGGTAGAGATTCTCGTGCTGCTCGAACCCAAGCAGCGCCACCGACTGCCACGCGCCGGTCGTTGCATCCCTGCGGAGGAAAATGGGGTATTCCCGCTGCAGCTCGGCAAACTCGCTCGGGTACGCCGGCACCATGCCCACTGCGTCACCGAACTCCGCGCCGAAGTCGGTGAGCACGCGCAGGTCGCGATGGGCGACGTTGTTGAGCATTTCGTAACGCGGCATGGCGTGTCCAATCCCGTCATGGGGGAAGATGCGCCGCTGGCCAGCAGCGGCGCGCGTCCTTCAGAACCTGTACCGAACGCCGAGCATATACCGCGGGCTCTGGTCGGCCAGCTTCACGATCATCTGCGACGTCCGCGAGCGCCAGCGCACGTCCTCGCCCGTCAGGTTGATCGCTTCCAGGCCGAACGACCAGTGCTCGTCGAGCGTGTAGTTCACGCTGAGGTCCCACTGTTCGTAGGCTTCCACGTAGTACGGGTTGCGGCTGGTGCCCTGGTTGGCCAGGATCAGGTACTGGTCGCGCCAGTTCCAGGCCAGGCGCACCGACCAGCCAAGCTTCTCGTACATGAAAACGGCGTTGGCCGTATCACTCAGGCCGGTCAGCGCAAACTGATCGATCCCCGGGTCCCCGCCATTGTCGTAGCCGACGTCGCCGTCCACGATGGTGTAATTGGCCAGCACGCCGAAGCCCGAATTGCCGAAGAAGTACTGCCCACCCAGTTCCCAGCCATGCAGCTTGGCTTCGTTCTGGTTGATCGGACGGTTGACGTCGAACTGGTAGAGCGGGTCGTCGGCCTCCCCGTACAGGTCGTAGGCGGCCTCGGTGGCCAGCACCTGCGCATCGGTGCCGTTGTAGGCGCCGAGGCCGGCCGCGTTGTTGCGCAGCAGGGCCAGCGCCGTGAACAGGGCCGTATCGTTTGCCGAGCAGGCCGCCGCATTGGCCGCACCCACCTGGCCCACGCACGCACTGCTGTTGAGGAACGCCAGGGCCGTCTGCGCATCGGGACCGGCCGTCGGGTCGCGCAGGCCGTACAGGTTTTCCCGCACGATGGTGTTTCCGACGAAGTTGGCCACCGACTTGTTCCAGTAGGTCAACGACACATAGCTCGCATCGGCGAAGTACCACTCCAGCGCCAGGTCGAGATTGTCCGATTCCAGCGGTTTCAGTGCGGGATTCTGTGCGGTGCCACTGGCCCGCGAGGACGGATCGATGAGCACAGAACCAAATGGCCGCTCGGCGCCGGGACCGGCGTAGAGGTTGCCGATCGGTGCCCGTGCAATGCTCTTGCCGAAGGACATGCGGCCCTTCAGGGTATCGGTCAGGTTGATGCTGAAATCAAGGTTCGGCAGGATGTAGCTGTAATTCGTCTTCTCCGTAAAGGGCTGCTGCTGGTCGGAGAGGACCACGCGGAAGTCATTGTTCGACTGCCATTCGATGGCCTCGGGGATGGCGATGTTCGAGGTCGACACCACGTCCGTCGTTTCGTAGCGAAGGCCCAGCCGCGTATTGGTCTGCATGCCGCCCAGCTCGCCGTCCAGTTCGACCTGGAAGTACGCCGAACGGGTCTTTTCCTCGACAAGGTTGTCGGCCGCGCGCTGCGGGCTCACGCCCAGGCTGACGCCGTACTGGCTTTGCGCCCACTGCGCGAGCCGGCCCGCATCGCCGCGCCACGCAGGCCAGCTGCTGCCGTTGTAGTCATCGAACAGGCCGATGATGCTCACCGGCTGCAGCAGGTCCATCAGCCCGCCGGCGGTATCCCGGTCGACGTTGGCAACGCCCCAGTCGCCCAGTGTGGAGTAGGCCTCCGCGGCCTGGATGCGGTGCGTGGTCGATTTGCTGGAGTCGACGCCGAACTGGAAGCGACCCCGGTCGAAGCTCCATTCGCCATCGACCCGGCCCTGTTTGATCTCGCTGATCTGCGCCTGCGAGTTGATGCGCAGTACCTGTGATCCCACTTCGCCCGGTGCGAACCCCGGATTGACCACGCCGTTGGTTCCGGCGGCCGCATCGGCCGTCGTCGGGAACCAGACCTGGGTACCGACAGGCAGTCCGTTGTTGAAGTTGAGCTCCTGCACCCAGGAGCCGCCACAATGCGGGCCGGTGGTGCAGTTGTTGGTGCCCGCGATGCTCATGAAGATCGAACCGCCGCCGGTCAGCGGATCATTCGGGCGGCTTTCGTTCTTCGAATCGTGCGCATCGAAACTCAGTTTGAACCGGTCGGTCACGTTCCAGACGCCATTGAGGCCCAGCGAACCCAGCTTGTACTTCTGCATGCTGCGCTGCTGCTCTAGCCCGAAGTCCTTGGTTCCGGCGATTTCGCGGATATAGACCGGCGTGGCCACCGCGCCGCTGGTGTCGAACTCGACATCGGTGTAGTTGCTGTTCTGCAACCACATGCCCTGCTCGCCGCGGTTTTC
This sequence comes from Pseudomonadota bacterium, assembly GCA_037033225.1. Taxonomy (GTDB): domain Bacteria; phylum Pseudomonadota; class Gammaproteobacteria; order Xanthomonadales; family Xanthomonadaceae; genus Stenotrophomonas. The sequence goes on along the minus strand of JAZBLM010000001.1, from coordinate 119,833 downwards.
GGTGATCTCGTTGGTCGAATACGTGTAATCCAGCGTCAGCGTCACCGCGTCGGTCGGGGCGAACTGCAGGACGGCCTGGCCGTTGACGCGCTCACGCTCGAACTCGGAGAACGCATAGCGCAGGTCGTTGGGTCGTCCGTACAGCGCGCCGATCGCAGGCGCATTGACCACGTTGGGATTGCCGGGCAGCGAGCCGGTCCACGGCTGCACGTTCCAGTAGTTTTCGGTGGCCTGCACCGAGCCGCCCTTGCGCTTCTGGTAGCTGGCGCTGACACCGACACCGAAGGTCCTGTCCGGATTGCTGTAGCTGAAGATGCCGGACAGCTCAGGCGTCAGGTCGTCCTCGAACGGCGGGCTCTGGTCGGAGACGATCTTCGCGCCCGCACTCGCCACCGTGCCCTCATGGTCGAACGGGCGACCGGTCAGGATGTTGATGGTGGCGCCGATGCCACCGCTGGGCACATTGGCCTGGCTGGTCTTGTAGACCTCGATGCCATTGATCGATTCAGCGGCCAGCTGCGCGAAATTGAACGCACGCGTGCCGCCGTCAATGCCGCCGATGGCCACCTGGCCCGACGCACCGAACGCATCCGCACCCGGCATCTGGCGACCGTTGAGCGTCACCATGTTGAACTGCGGGCCGAAGCCGCGTGCGGTGACCTGGGCGCCCTCGCCGTCGCGGCGCTCGATCGAAATGCCGGTGATCCGCTGCAGGGACTCGGCCAGGTTGGTATCGGGGAACTTGCCGATGTCTTCGGCACTGATCGCGTCGACCACGCCGGCCGAGTCCCGCTTGATGTCCATCGCCTGGCTGAGACTGTTGCGGATGCCGGTGACCTGCACCGTATCCAGCTGCGTCGCACTGGGCTGGGTGGGCGCCTGGGCGGCGGGCGTGGGTGACGACGCGTCCTGGGCGAATGCGGGGTTGATGACCAGCACGCCGCCGACAAACGTAAACATCGCCCTGGAAGTGAACTTCGCCAGCGTGCGGCTCATGAACGAGCCCTCCGGCCTGGCATACGACGGAAAATGGTAGCGCTCATGACTCTCCCCTCTGACATACGATCGAATGGATGCATCGCCCCGGTTGGGGCACATACGGGCCACGCCCTTCTTCCACACCGAACATCGCAGGGCGCCAGGCGCTTGCTGCGACTCAAACCCGCTTCAGGCTTGCCAGAACAGCCGCGTGGTAAAGGGGGGGGGTACCTGCTGGCCTTTTTCCGGCTCAGTGGTAGCGCTACCATCACGTCACGGCCGCAGACTAATCATCCGCTACCGGCCTTGTCATCATGCAGCGCAGCAAAGGAGTTCGCCCTTTGAAAAACCGATCCGTCCGGCGCAGAGCAGGCGTCATCACCATCGAGGACGTCGCCGCCCATGCGGGCGTTTCCGCCATGACCGTTTCGCGCGCCATGTCCGGGGGCGCGGGCGTTCGCGAGAGTACGCGCGAACGGGTCATGCGAAGTGTCGCAGCGCTCGATTACCGGCCCAACCCAGCAGCAAGCGCGCTGGCCGCAGCACAACACACCTGCTTCGCGCTGATCTACACCAACCCCAGTTCGAGCTACCTGCGCGAGCTGCTCGTGGGTGCGTTGCGCGGTTCCACCCGGGTGGCCGCGCAATTGGTGATCGCAGCATGGGACGGGCTGGACACCGCAGCGCGTCGCGCTGCTGCAATGACACTGTGCAGCAGCGTCGCCGGGGTCATTCTTCCGCCGCCCCTGTGTGAATCGAAGGACGTCGTCGATGCCTTCGTCAGCGCCGGGATCCCCGTCGTCTCCATCGCCTCCAGCCACTTCGGCACCACCGTTTCATGCGTACGCATCGATGATCGAAGGGCAAGCCATGAGATGGTGGCGCACCTCATCGCGCAAGGGCATGCGCGCATCGGCTACATCACCGGCGACCCGAACCAGACCGCCAGTGAACACCGCTGGCAGGGTTACCGGGACGCGCTGGCCGAAGGCGGCATCCCCTACGACGCGTTGCTTGTCCAGCCGGGGTGCTTCACCTACCGGTCGGGGCTGGAGGCAGCCGAACGGCTGCTGGATGTGCTGCCACCGCCCACCGCCATCTTCGCCAGCAACGACGACATGGCGTCGGCCGTCGTCTCCGTAGCGCACCGTCGTGGACTCGACGTGCCCGACGATCTTTCCGTCGTCGGATTCGACGACACCTCGGCCGCGACGATGGTCTGGCCGGAACTGACCACCATCCATCAGCCGGTGGCGGAGATGGCCGATAGCGCAATGGACATCCTGCTGCGCGCGACGCGCCGCTCTGCCGACCCCGCCGCGCCACCGATCACCCAGGTGCTTCCGCATCGGCTGGTTGCACGCGCGTCGGTCTCACCGCCTCGGGGCGCAGCGGCGGCGAAGTAAGCACAGCGTGCTGCCCGCCCGCCCGGTCGTCGGCGCGCCCGCTCAGCGGCCCGCTGAGGGACCGCGCGAAAGCTCGTCGGCCAGGAACACCGCCGTGCGGCTCTGCTTCGCGTGCGCCAAGGCCTGCGGCGTCCCGGTCGCAACCACCCTGCCGCCGGCACCGCCCGCGCCCGGGCCCACATCGATGACCCAGTCCGCCTGCGCGACGGCACGCATGTCATGCTCGATCATCACCACGGTATTTCCCGCATCCACCAGGCGCTGCAGCTGCACCAGCAGCCGGTCCGCGTCCGAAGGGTGCAACCCCGTGGTCGGCTCGTCCAGCACATACAGCGTGCGTCCGCGCTGGCTACGCTGCAGTTCGGTCGCCAGCTTGATGCGCTGCGCCTCACCGCCGGAAAGTTCGGTCGCAGGCTGGCCCAGCCGGAGGTAGCCCAGCCCGATCTCCTTCAGCAGGTGCAGGGGCCGGGCAATCGGCTCCTGGTCGACGAAGAACGCATGTGCCTGGTCGACAGTCATCTGCAGCACCTCGGCGATGTTGCACCCGTTCCACTGCACCTTGAGCGTAGCCTCGTTGTAGCGCGCACCATGGCAGGTCGGGCACGGCGCGTAGACGCTGGGCATGAACAACAGCTCGATGCTGACGAAGCCTTCGCCCTCGCATGTTTCACAGCGGCCCTTCGCTACGTTGAACGAGAAGCGTCCGGCATCGAAGCGGCGTCGACGCGCGTCGGGGGTCGCAGCGAACAGCTTGCGGACCGGGTCGAACAGGCCGGTATAGGTGGCAAGATTGGAGCGTGGTGTGCGGCCGATCGGCTTCTGGTCGACCTGCACCAGTCGCTGCAGTGCGTCCACTTCACCGCCGAGGCGGCCGCGGGTGGTCTCCATCACGGTCGGCCCTTCTTCGGTCGCGCCGTCCGCAGGATCCCCGCCCGGCTCGTGGCCCAGATGCAGCAGCAGCAGTTCCGGCAGCGCCTGGGCGAACAGGCTGGACTTGCCTGAGCCGGACACGCCGGTCACTGCGGTCAGCAGGCCCAACGGCAGTTCCGCATCGACGCCCCGCAGGTTATGCCGGTGGATGCCCTCCAGGTGCAGCCAGCTGTCAGCGCGTCGCTCCCGGCTTCCGGGGGCCGGAACCTGGTCGAACAGATAGCGCGCGGTCCGCGATTCGGGGACCGCGCGCAGGCCTGCCGGCGCGCCGCTGTACAACACGCGCCCACCGCCCTGCCCCGCATCCGGGCCGACATCCACCAGCCACTGCGCCCGGCGCATGAGCTGCAGGTCGTGCTCGACGACAAAAACGGAGTTGCCTCCATCGCGCAGCCGGTCCAGCGCGTCGTACAACGCCTGGCTGTCGGCCGGATGCAGGCCGGCCGAGGGTTCATCCAGGACATACACCACGCCGAACAACAACGAACTCAGTTGCGTGGCCAGCCGCAGGCGCTGCAGCTCACCCGCCGACAGCGTGGGCGTCGCGCGGTCCAGCGACAGGTAACCCAGGCCCAGGCCACGCAACTGCGCCAGCCGTGACATGATTCCGGCTGCCAGGCGCTGGGCCGCCAGCCGTTTCTCCTCCGACAGAGCGGGCGTGCGCCGCACGTCCGGCGCTGCAGCGTGCACCGCGCGTCCACTGGCTGCCCGTGCCTGGCGATCGCGGCGCGTTGCCTTCGCATCGGTGCCGCCGCCCGCGCGGTGCGCGCTGAAATCGCCCTGCGCGATCGGCTCAAGGACCGCTGCCAGCGCATCGAGCGGCATCTGCATGAACTCGCCGATGTCCACCCCGGCGAAGCGGACCGACAGGGCTTCACGCTTCAGTCGCTTGCCGGCGCAGCTCGGGCACAGGCTGCCCTGCATGAACCGGGACACGCGCTTGCGCATCAGCGCGCTCTGGGTGCTGGCGAAGGTATGCAGCACATAGCGGCGCGCGCCGGTGAAGGTGCCCATGTAGCTGGGCTCCTGCTTGCGCTTGAGGGCGGCACGGGTCTCGGCAGGTGTGAATCCGGCATACACCGGCACCGTCGGTGCCTCCTCGGTGAACAGGATCCAGTCCCGGTCTTTCTTCGGCAGCCGCTTCCAGGGGGTATCGATGTCGTAGCCAAGCGTGACCAGGATGTCGCGCAGGTTCTGGCCATGCCAAGCCGGCGGCCAGGATGCGATGGCGCGCTCGCGGATGCTCAGCGAGGGGTCCGGGACCATCAGCGCCTCGGTGACTTCGTAGACATGCCCGAGCCCGTGGCAGGTCGGACAGGCGCCCTGCGGCGTGTTCGGCGAGAAGTCCTCCGCGTACAGCATCGGCTGGCCGGCCGGGTAGGCCCCGGCACGCGAGTACATCATGCGCACCAGGCTGGACAGCGTGCTCACGCTGCCGACGGACGACCGGGCATTGCTGGCGCCGCGCTGCTGCTGCAGCGCCACCGCCGGAGGCAGGCCCTCGATCGCGTCCACGTCAGGCACGCCGGCCTGGTCGATCAGGCGTCGAGCATACGGGGCAACCGACTCGAAGTAGCGGCGCTGTGCTTCGGCATAAATGGTGCCAAACGCAAGCGACGACTTGCCGGAACCGGACACCCCGGAAAACACCACCAGCGCGTCGCGCGGAATGGAGACATCAACACTCCTGAGGTTGTGCTCGCGTGCGCCGCGGACCTCGACGTGCCCCGTCGTCGTCGGGGGGTGCGGCTTGTCAGCTGTCTTCTTGGACATCGTGGGCCTTCCGGAAACCGTGCAACGCAGGCGCCGCTGCGCCCCACGCCGGGTAGTTTCGCCGTGGCGAAGTGAACGGCCGTGATGAAAGCCTGAGCCATGCGCACCGGGGAGCGGAGCCAATGGACACGCGCCGGCTGCATCCAGAGGTCCACACAGCCGTGATCGACGGTCGGGTATGCTCACCTCTCTGGCCTGTAGACGGAAAAAAACCGCATGCCTTCCACCACCAAGGGTGCCGGTTGCAACCTGTGCCGCGACGCAGAACCGTTGCCCTTCGAGTTCAGTTACGCATTCCAGCCGATCGTCGACGTCCAGGCGCGGCGCGTGTTTGCGCATGAGGCGCTGGTGCGCGGACCGACCGGTGAGCCGGCCAGCTCGGTGCTGTCGCGGGTAACTGCGGACAACCGGTACTCGTTTGACCAGGCCTGTCGCGAGAAAGCGATCCGGATCGCTGCCTCGTTGCCGCTGGACTCTCACCTGTCGATCAACTTCCTGCCCAATGCGATCTATCGGCCGGAGGTATGCATTCGCTCCACCCTGCAGGCTGCACGTCAACACGGGTTTCCGATCGAGCGGATCATCTTCGAGACGGTGGAAGGCGAACAGGTCAGCGACGGCAGATGGCTGGCCGAGATCCTGAGTGAATACAAGCGGATCGGGTTCAAGACCGCGATCGACGACTTCGGTGCGGGCTTTGCCGGGCTCAATCTGTTGGCTGACTTCCAGCCGGACATGCTCAAACTGGATATGGGGCTGATCCGGGGCATTGATCACAGCCGGTCGCGACGCGCGATCGTGGCAAGCGTCGTGGCGATGTGCGACCAGCTCGCCATCGAGGTCATCGCAGAGGGAATCGAGACCGCTGACGAAGCACGCTGTCTTGCCGACCTGGGCATCCGCCTGATGCAGGGTTACTGGTTCGGCCGGCCGCAGTTCGAACGTGCAGCACGCGGCGCCGACATCGCCTGGAACGCGTAGGGGTCGCTGCTGGGGGCCCCCCCCTCCCCCGGACGATCATCCGCCGCACACCCCCACCCCCCACTCAGGCCACCAGCCCCGTCAGCCGCAGTGCGACCAGCAGCCAGCCATCGCGTATCGCCACGCTTGCTGCGAGCTCCATTGCAACGATCAGCGTGAGCCCCAGCCGCAGCGTAACGCGGGTGCCGATCCAGAAGCCCAGGAGCACGAAGCCACTGTCGGCCAGCGAATTGACCAGGCTGTCACCGTAGTAATCCGGCGCGACGTTGCCTGCGTTGCCCAGCAGGCCGATCACCGCAGGCGTGTTCTCGACCAGCTCCCACACCGTGCTGCAGAACAGGGCCACGAGCGCGTTGTCGCGCCGCCGCCATCGTGGCCGAATCCAGTGCAGACTCAGCGCGACGGCGATACCGAAGCCGACATGCAACAGCGAGTACCAGTCGGCAGCGTGCTGGGAGCTGTGGAGGCTTCCCGAGGGCTGCCACAGCAGCGTGTCGCCACAGGTGCAGAGCAACGGCCTTCCCATCCACAGCAGCAGGCCCACATGTGCGGCGATGAGAATCCCAGCCGTGACGCGCCGGTGCCGGAATGTCCATTCCACGGCGGCGTTTGGCCAACCATAAACAGGCGCGCTGGCCTGGCGATGCAGGCTCATCGGCATTCACCGCGGTGCTGACTGCCGCCCTCACTCCGGCGCCACGCCTGCCTGCTACGCTGTCTCCCGTACTTGGACACCCTCTCCTCGCCGTGAGCCCACTGGTCAACACGTTCGTCTTTCTGGCAACCCTTGTCGCGATGGAGTTCGTGGCCGCGGTCGTGCATCGCCATGTCATGCACGGATGGGGCTGGGGATGGCATCGTTCGCACCACGAACCACGCACCGGGCGCTTCGAACGCAATGACCTCTACGCCGTGTTCTTCGCCGGTATCGCCATTGCGCTGATCTACGCAGGCAGCAGGGGTTGGCATCCGCTGGAATGGATCGGTGCGGGCATGACCGCCTACGGGCTGCTCTATTTCGTCGCCCACGACGGACTGGTGCATCGTCGCTGGCTGTTCCGCAATGCGCCGCGCACAGGCTACGTGAAACGGCTTTACCAGGCGCACCGCATGCACCATGCGGTGGATGGCAAGGACGGATGCGTATCGTTTGGCTTCCTCTGGGCGCCGCGCGTGGAGGTGCTCAAGGCGGAGCTGCAACGCCTGCATCGCGGTCGCGTGCGCCGACAGGGAACGGCGCGACACGACTGAGGCCCACGGGGATCCGCGGACCGGCATCAGTCGGTCTGCACGGGTCGCTGCCACAGTCCGCGCGGGCGCCGTCCAACCGCCGCTCGTCCCCCACGCGAGCGGTAGGCAAGCGCAGCCCCGCCGCCCAGCATCTGCAGCTTCTGAATCGTGGAGGTCGACACGCGTTGGTCCCATGCGCGTGGCCCCGATGCTTTCACCTTCAGCCCGATCGCGCGGTAGACATCATGTGCGGTGGCCACTGCCCAGGCCGAGCGCGGCGGCAGCGCGGCGATGCCCAGCCGTGCGGACGCGTAGTAGTCCTCGGCGGTGTCGACCAATCGTGCTGCAATGACCGCCAGGGCGTCCCGATTTTCCGCAGCGGCCAGCGTCTCCGGTGTCAGGCCGGCCTCCGCCAGCCATGCTTCGGGCACGTAGCAGCGCCCCGCCCCGGCATCCTCGACCAGATCGCGCGCGATGTTGGTCAGCTGGAACGCGAGACCAAGGTCACATGCCCGATCCAGTACGTCCGGATCCCGCGCACCCATGATGTGGGTCATCATGATCCCGACCACGCCGGCAACGTGATAACAGTAGTCCAGGGTGTCCCGCAGCGTGAGGTAGCGGCGGCCGGCGACGTCCATCGCGAAGCCGTCCAGGTGCTCGGACGGATAGCACGCAGGAATCTGGAAGTCGGTCACCACCTCCTGCAACGCGGCGAACGGCGGCTCGTCGACTTCCGCGCCGTGACAGGCCTGGGCGGTACAGATCCTCAGCTGGCGCAGGCTGCGCTCGCCGTCGCCGCGCAGCGCGGCGTCCTGGCCATGGCCGAGGGTCTGTCCGTCGACCACGTCATCGCAGTGGCGGCACCAGAGATACAACAGCGTGGCGCCGCGGCGGGTACGCGCATCGAACAACCGCGACGCCACCGCGAAGCTCCTGGACCCCCGCGCGATGGTCTGGCGGGCCTGCGCTTCAAGGCTCGCACTCATCCTCGCGCCTGCTCCAGCATCAGTCCGGCCGTTGCCTTGGCCGACGCCACCACGCCGGGGACGCCCGCGCCGGGATGCGTGCCCGCACCCACCAGGTAGAGGTTCGGCACCTTGCTGTCCCGGTTGTGCGGACGGAACCACGCACTCTGGGTCAATACCGGTTCCAGGGAGAACGCGGAACCGTGGTGTGCATTGAGGGTGTCACGGAAGTCGAACGGCGTGATGTAGCGGCTGGTCACCAGGTCCTCGCGCAGGCCGGGGATGTAGTGCGCCTCAAGGTAGTCGAAGATGCGCTCGCGGTAACGCGGCCCTTCCACGTCCCAGTCGATGTCCGCATTGCCCAGGTGCGGCACCGGGGCCAGCACGTACAGGCTGCTGCAGCCCTCCGGCGCCAGCGAAGGATCGGTGACGCAGGGGTTGTGCAGGTACAGGGAGAAGTCATCGGCGAGCGTGTCGGCGTTGAAGATCTCTTCGATCAGTCCCTTGTAACGCTTGCCGAAGCAGACGGTGTGGTGGTGCAGGTCTTCGTGGCGCCGGCGCAGGCCGAAGTACAGCACGAACAGCGACATGCTGGAGCGCTTGCCGGCAAGCCGGGTGCCCTCCGACGCGCCACGCGGATGGTGGCCCAGCAGTGTGGCGTAGGTATGCACGACATCGGCATTGGAGGCCAGCATGTCCAGCGGAATGCGCTCGCCGCTGTGAAGGGTCACCGCACTGGCGCGGTCGCCTTCCATCTCGATGCGCGCGACCTCGGCGTTGAGCTCGATCCGCCCGCCCAGCTCGGTGAACAGCTGGACCATGGCGCGGATCAGGGCGCCGGTGCCACCCCGCGGGAACCAGACACCCCACTCGCGCTCCAGGGCGTGGATGAGCGTGTAGATCGACGAGGTGGCAAAGGGGTTGCCGCCCACAAGCAGCGAGTGGAAAGAAAATGCCTGGCGCAGGTGCTCGTCCTGGATGTAGTGCGACACCATGCTGTAGACGCTGCGCCACGCCTGCAGCCGGGCCAGCTGGGGAGCGGCGGACAACATGTCACGGAAAGACAGGAACGGAACCGCCCCGAGCTTGAGGTAGCCCGCCTCGAACACCTTGCGCGAGTACGCCAGGAATCCGCGGTAGCCCTCAACGTCATCGGGATTGAGCGCGCCGATCTGCTGTTCAAGCGCCTGCTGGTCATTGACATAGTCAAAGCGGGTACCGTCTTCCCATCCCAGGCGGTAGAACGGGTCCACCGGCAGCAGCTCGACGTAGTCGGAAAGCCGGCGTCCGGCCAGGGTGAACAATTCCTCCAGCGCGGACGGATCGGTGATCACGGTGGGCCCCCCGTCAAACGTGAAGCCTTCGTCCTCGTAGACGTACGCGCGCCCGCCGGGCTTGTCCCGTTTTTCGAGCAGCGTGGTCTGGCAGCCTCCGGCCTGCAGGCGGATGGCGAGGGCGAGGCCGCCGAATCCCGCACCGATGACGACGGCGCGTTGGGGAGAGGTCATTCAGGTCTTCCTTTGCAGTGAAGTGTGCGAGGCAAGCAATGCACGGCAGGCCTCAAGCACGGGAACGGGCGGTTTGCCTGCCAGTACGCGCAGCCTGTCCGGCAGCGTCGGATGGCCGGCGTAGAAGCGTTCGATCAGGCGCTCGGGCAGCCCGTAGAACCGTTGCATGACGCGCCAGCGGTCCTGCGGACGGCCGGCAAGGAACAACATGCGATTGAGCCCACGGAAGAACGCCTGCCGCCGCCAGCATGCAGCGGCGTGGGATTCGATGGCCGCAGAAAGCGTCGCCGCATCGAGCACGGGCAGTGCAGCCACCCGCTCGGCGAGGCGTACGGCATCGGGCAGCGAGTACCCCGTGGTCGGATGGAACAGTCCCGCCCGCAACCCGCTGCACGGCTGCCCTGCCCGCTCCTGCCAGAACCCATGCGGATCACCGGCCAGGGTGATCGGGAGCACACCCTGTTCTTCCCGCAGCACCTCGGCGACGGACCAGCCCTGCGCATGCGCATAAGCCGCAATGTTGGCGCGCAGCGTGGCCGGGTCGGGCGGCGTGGTGTCGACGTAATGCGTGTCTTCGACCAGCAGCACATCGTCATCGAAGGGCAACACGTAGACGAAGCGGTAGCCCTCGGCCTGGGCTACGGTTGCATCCATGAGGATCGGCTGCTGCACGCCGTGCGGCTGCGCCGTGCGCAGCAGATGACCGACGAACGCCTGGTAGCCCAGGGTGAGATGCGCATCAGGTCGGGCGCCGCGTCCATCGATGACGGCAGCGGCGTCGAGCATCTGTCCGTCCGCCAGCGTGACCGAGGTGGGCGTGATGGATACGACTTCGGTCCCACACTGCAGCTCATCACCGAAGGTGAGCTGCAGGTGCAGCGCGAAGTCCTCGGAGAGCACGCTGGCGTAGCCGCCGGCGAGGTGGCGCACGCGCTGGGGGAACCGCACGCTGTAGCCCTGCCAGCGGCGCGACACCAGCGGTGCGATCCAGTCCCGCTGTTGCGCGTCCAGGTCGGTCGCATGGAACGACCAGGTATGGTTGCCGCCCGCCTGCGCGCCCTGCTCCAGCAGCAGGATGCGCAGCGACGGCCTCAGCTGCCGCAGGCGCAATGCGATCAAGCCGTTCGCCAGCCCGGCGCCCACCAGGATGAGGTCAGGCCGCGGCGGCATCAGGCGGCGTGGCTGTGCTGTGCAGCGTGGGCTGCAGCCACCTGCTCGACCACGTCAGCCGCCTCGCGCGCGCCGCCGGCCTCGGCCAGCCCCACCGCCAGCCGCTGCGCATTGGCGGCGAACGCCGGCTCGTCCAGCAGGCGACGCAGCATGCGTCCCAGACCGCGCGAGGTGGTCCAGCGCGGCGAGGCCTTCAGTCCGGCGCCGGCATGCACCAGGCGCGCGGCAACCCCCGGCTGGTCGAACGCAATGGGCAGTGCCAGCACCGGTACGCCGGCGGCACAGGCGTCGAGCGCCGTGTTCAGGCCAGCATGGGAAATGACGGCGTCGGCACGCTGCAGGACGGCCTGCTGCGGCGCGAAGTCGGTCACCCACACGCTGCCGGGCACACGCAGTGCTTCGGCCTGGACGTCGGTCAACCCACCACAGTGCGCGATCAGCACCTGGATGCGCTGGCGCTGGCACGCAGCGGCGATGCGCTGGAACAATGCCCTGCGCTGGCCCTGCAGCGTCCCCAGGGAGGCGAACACGAAGGGCCTGTCCGACGAAAGCCCAAGCTCGGGCATCACTTGGGGAGCGGCCGTGCGCAGCGGGCCGACGGCATGGAAATGGGCAGGCGCCGCGCTGCGCGGGAAATCGAAGCCGACGGTGGTCTGGGTGATCTGCGCATGGGGAGAAAGGCACTCGTGCAGGCCGTCCCGCGGCGCCAGCCCGAAGCGTGCGGCGTGCGCGCGGATCACGGCCCGATGCGGGGCCATCATGTGGTCGTAGATGCGGGTGCTCGCACGCTGCATTTCCAGCTCACGCGGCTGCTGGCCGCAGGACCACGGCATCACCGGCAACGGGATGCCCGGCTCGCGATTGATCGGCAATGCACAGGCCACCGAAACATAGGGCAGGCCGAGCGACTCGGCGACGAGTCCACCGGCGGCCTCCATCTGGTCGCAGACCAGAAGATCGACCTGGTCGCGCCGCACGGCCTCGGGCAGCGTCCGGCACAGCATGTCGGTGGTGGCGGCCATGTCCCGGATGACACGACGCAGCCCCAGTGGCGAGCCCGGCGACGCCGCGCGGCGAAGCACACCCGCCAACGTGCCGGCAGGATGGGAGGTCTCTCCCACCGCCCTGAACCGGGTGGCCGGATCGCTGAGCAGGCCCGCCGCGTCGATCTGCTGATAGAAGGTGATGCGGTGCCCGCGCTGCCGAAGGGTGTCGGCCAGCGCCTCCAGTGCCCGGAAGTGGCTGGGAAACGCAGGCGCCACGAAGCCGATGTGCAATGAGCGTGCCGCATCCATGGCTGCAGGGATCATTGCACCACGTCCCGTGGGCCTGCGGCAGTGGTCAGGCGGGCGTGGCGCAGGGCGGCCAGATTCTCGCTGCCGGTGCAGAAACAGGCGATGCGGAGCTGGCGGATCACGGTCTGGAAATGGGCCACCACTGCATCACTGGAATGCAGTGCACTGGTCAGTACCGAGGCGGCCTGACCGACCATGTCGGCGCCCAGGCGGATCGCCTTCGCCGCATCCACGCCATCACGGATGCCACCCGAGGCGATCAGCGGTGTATCGGGCAGCACCCGACGCACCGCCTGCAACGCCTGTGCGGTGGGAATCCCCCAGCCACTGAAGGCCATGGCCACAGCGCGGTCTTCGGCGTCGCGTGCACGCTCGCCTTCCACGGCGGCCCAGCTGGTGCCACCGGCACCGGCGATGTCGATCACCGCGACGCCCACTTCGACCAGCCGGCGCGCCACGTCGGGCGACAGGCCCGCGCCGACTTCCTTCACCACCACCGGCACCGGCAGCACCCGCGCTATCGTGCCGATGGCCTGCAGGACGCCGCGCCAATCCCGGTCGCCACCGTCCTGGACCGCTTCCTGCAACGGGTTCAGGTGAACGATCAATGCGTTGGCGGAAATCATGTCGACCGCCCGCTGCGCCAGCGTGACGCCGCCTGCGCGCAGCTGGGCCGCCCCCAGGTTGGCCAGCAGCGGAACGCCCGGGCCTCGTCGACGCAGGTCGCGCGTCAGGCCGTGGTCCACACCGGCCTCGATGGCGACGCGCTGTGATCCCACCGCGAGTGCAATGCCCAGCTCCTGCGCGGCCTCCATCAAATGATGGTTGATGCGCGAAGCACGCAGTGCCCCGCCGGTCATCGAGCTGACCAGCAAGGGCGCGCGTAACGGCATGCCGAGCAGCCGGGTGCTGATGTCGATCTGGTCGAGGTCGATCTCCGGCAGCGCGCAGTGCTCGAAGCGGTAGTCCTCGAGGCCGGTCGTCGTAGTGGCGCGCGCGCGCACGGGGTCCAGCACGATATCAAGGTGATCGTTCTTGCGTTCGACCAGCTCGGAGATGGCGTGCCGCCCCAGCACGGGGGTACTCATGAGCCACCGAAAAGTTCGTGTACATAGGCGTTCAAGCGGCCATAGGGGCCGTGTACGTCGGCCAGCAGCGACCTGGCGGCGGCCACATGGTCGTCCAGCCGCCGACGCACTTCCGCTGCGCCAAGCAGGGCCACCAGCGTGCCCTTGCCCTCATCCTTGCCCTCATCCTTGCCGGTGGCGCTGCTGTCGGCCGTATCGCGCAGGTCATCCAGCAGCTGGAACGCGTGGCCGAGTTCGACCGCGGCGGCCCTCAGCTTCGCCCGCGTTTCGCCGCCAGCGCCGGCGAGGATCGCCGACATCTCCAGCGCGGCACCGAACAGCGCGCCGGTCTTCAACGCATTGGTGTGTTCGACCTCATCGACCAACCGTTGTGCCAGCGTCCCGCGCAGATCCTTGAACTGCCCGCCGACCAGACCCTGGCTGCCCACCGACACGGCGAGCACGCCGACGAGGTCCGCACGGATCATCGGAGGCAGATCGTCCACCTCGGCCACCACCTGGAAGGCACGGCTCAGCAGAGCCACGGAGGCAAGGATGGCGGTGTCCTCGCCGTAGCGACGATGCACCGTGGGCAGGCCACGGCGAAGCGCGGCGTCGTCCATGCACGGAAGATCATCAAGGATCAGCGAGGCGCCATGGACCATCTCGACGGCACAGGCAACGTCCAGCACGGCGTGATGGCCCTGCCCGAGCTCCGCCGCGGACATGACGGTCAGCACCGGCCTGAGGCGCTTGCCCGGGGCAAGCGCGAAGCTTCGCATCGCATGGCTGACCAGGTCGGTCTCGTCCTGCGGGGCCGGCAGCAGGCTGGCCAGTCGCTCCTGCACCTGGGCACGGATCAGCCGTGGATCGAACCATTCGGCCGGAATCGGTGAAAACCCGGACACTGACGGGGGCCGCGCGTCCAGCCAACGTATGCTTGCCGTCTCTTTCATGTTGGTGCCGGGTGGAGGGAGAGCATGAAAATGGCATGCCGGCCGTGAACACGATTTGATGGCTCAACGACCGTGCTGCTCGGCCGCGGACCTTCAGCCGGTCTGCATCGCCCACTCGGCGGGCGCGTCCCAGTCCAGTTGCAGGGGATGCCACCGCAGCAGGCTGGCCCGATGCCCCACGCTGACCACGATACAGTCCGCCAGGCGCTCATCCAGCAGGTCATACAGCATCGTCTCTGCGTCCAGATCCAGCGCAGCGCTGGTCTCGTCCAGAAAAACCACCGCCGGGCGCTGCAGCAGGACCCGTGCAAAGGCCAGCCGCTGCTGCTCACCCGGTGATAGGACGCGCGACCAGTCCCGCTCGCTGTCCAGCTCAGCCGACAACGCCCCCAATCCAACCTCCAGCAGCGTCGCGCGTGCTGCAGGCGTATCGATCGACGCCGCCACGCCGGGGTAGGCAATGCAGGCGCGGAGGCTGCCTTCGGGCAGGTAGCTGCGCTGTGGCACGAACAGGACACGGCCGACCGGCCAGGACACCGTGCCTTCTGCCAACGGCCAGAGTCCCGCCAACGCGCTGAGCAGCAGCGACTTGCCGCTGCCGGAGGGCCCCTGGACCAGCAGCCGGTCGCCGGGTCGCAACCGCAGGTGGGCGATGCCGCCCAGCCGGCCGCCCTGCGCACGATGCACGGCAATTCCCTGCAGCACGACGTCCATGCCGCCGCGCTCGAACCGGAGCCCGCTGTCCCGACGCTGCTGCAGGGCGATGTCCAGCTCATGCAGGCGCTGGAACACGGAGCGCAGCAGGGCCAGGTCCTTGTACCGGTAGACGAACCAGGACAGCGCCCCGCGCACCCGGTTGAACAGGCTGTTGAGCTGCATGACCGTGCCCACGGTGATGGCGCCAGCGAAGTAACGGGGGCCGGTGATCAGGTACGGGAGCAGCATCGACGCCTGCACGTACAGGGCGTTCATCGCCGTGATCCGCTTGGTGTAACGCATGACCTCACGCCAATTGTCCCGGATGCGGGTAAACGCCTCGGACAACCCGCGCTGTTCGGTTGCCTCGCCCTGCCACAGCGCGACGCTCGTCGCCTCGCTGCGCAGCCGCACCAGCAGGAAGCGGAAATCAGACTCGCGCCGTTGCTGCTGGTAGTCGATGGCGACCAGGCCACGCCCGATCCACTCGATGAGCAGCGATCCCACCAACGCGTACAGCATTGCGGCCCACAGCATGTAGCCGGGCACGTCCAGGGCCATGCCGCCGGCGGCAAAGGACAGCGCCCCCGACAGGCTCCACAGCATCGTGGCAAACGTGAAGAAATCCACGGCATAGTTGAGTGCCCCGACCGACAGGCGCAGCGTGTCGCTGGCCATCAACCGCAGGTCGTCGGCGATGCGCTGGTCGGGATTATCGACCGCCCCTTCCGTGCTCATGCGCCAGTACGCATGCCCGCCCAGCCAGCGCTGGAGATGGTGGCCGGTCAGCCAGCTGCGCCAGCGCATGGCCAGCGCCTGCTCGAACCACACCCGCCCGGTACCGGCCACCACGATGCCGCCGATGATGAAGCCCAGCTCCAGCATCTGCCGCCAGAAACCGGCCAGGTCCCGTTCCACCAGCGCATCGAAGAAGTTCTTCTGCCAGTGCGTCTGTCGAACGCCGATATAGGTCAGGAACACGTCCAGGCCAATGATCGCGGCGAGCAGGCCATACGCACGCCAGCGATCGTCGGACACCCAGTACGGTCGCACCAGGCGCCATGCCTCCCTTGCCGAAACGGCCATGGTGTGCAGCCGTCAGAACTCGGAGCGCAACGTCACCATCACGTTCCGTGGCTCGCCGGGCGTGTTGTAACTGTTGAGGCCGCCGACCCGCTCATGGTACCGGCGATCAAACAGGTTGTTGACCGCAACGCCCAGCCGCATCGTTGCATTGAAACGATAGCCTGCCTGGGCACTGGCGATGGCGTAGCCGCCCTGCTCGCGCACGCCGGCGACGCCAGAGCCCAGGATGCCACTCGACGCGTGCAGCCCGCCGCCCAAGGAGAAGCCACGCAGCACGCCCTCTTCAATCCGGTAATTGGCAAAGAGTTTTACCGTATGTTCGGGCTCGAAAAGAGTGAACGGCGAGCCCGGCTGCAGCGTCTGGTGGCTGACGTAGCGCGTGAGCAGGCGGGTGTAGCCGGCGGTCAGGTCGAGGTTGGGCAACGGGCTGCCGCTGGCCTCCAGCTCCCAGCCCTTGACCTCCACTTCGCCTGCCTGCAGGAAGAACCCCGGGTGGCCCAGGTCGGGGTAGGCGCGGTTGACATCGCGCGTGCGGAAGGCGGCAGCCGCCAGGTTCAGTGCCCCACCACGCAGGCTGGCCTTCGCGCCCAGCTCGAGCTGCCTGCCCACGCGCGGATCGATCGCCTCTCCGCCGACACGGCGCTGGGTCTGCGGAATGAAGGTGTCGGCATAGCTCGCGTAGGCCGTCATGGCGTCGTTGAAATGGAACACCATGCCGGCGTACGGGGTGAACTCACCGTTGGCCTGGGCTCCGTCCTTCCAGGCGGTCAGCGGCTGCGGCGATACCGTGCGGGTCTGCACGTCGAAGCGGCTCCAGCGGCCGCCGGCCACGCCCGTCAGGCGATCGGTCAGCGCCAGCCGCACCTGTCCATACAGACCGCTCTGCCGGGTGATCGAGTGGAAGCCGGAGGTGTAGGCGATCGGGATGTCCGTTACCACGCCCGGCTCGGAAATGGGCACCCGCAGGACGGCGGGCCCTTGTCCATAGCGGCTGAGGCTGTCGTATTCCTCGATGCTGGCGCCGATGGTGGCGTGGTGCTCCCTGCCCCAGAACGCGAACGCACCCGCGGCGAAGACATCGACCCCCTCGCGTATCTCATCGCTGTCGCTCTGCCGGCGCGCGTAGCTCGCAACCGTGCCGGTGTCGCGGTCCACGCCACCGGTGGGATAGCTGTCCTTGTAGTACCAGTCCAGGCGCTGGCGGCTGGCGCGTACGTTCATCGACCAGTCGCCGTCGAACGCGTGGTGCAGGTCCAGCGTCACCGATTCCTTGTCCCAGTGCTGGATCACCCAGTCCGGGTAAACGTACAACGAGCGCGGCGCATCCAGGAACTGCTGATCGGTGTACGCGGGCTGTCCCATGTACGGCATCACGTCATCGGACTGCCGGGTGGCCGACAGGGACAGCGTGGTGGAAGGCGCAATGTCCCAGTCCAGCGTGCCGTGCAGCAATCGGTGCCGGGAGTCGGCCTTGCGGTAGAAGTAATCACGGTCCTGCGCGGTCGCCACGACGCGGCTGCGAAGTGTTGCGTCGCGGGTCAGCGGCCCGCCGACATCGAGCTCGGCGCGCCGGTTGGACCAGGAACCCGCGGACAGGACCACCGAGCCACCGAACACCTCCCTGCCCCGCTTGCGCACGAAGTTGGCGACCCCTCCGGGCTGGCCCGAGCCCTGGAAGATGCCGCCCGGACCCCGCAATACCTCGACGCGGTCATAGATCGCCAGGTCGAACTGCTGGAAGGCAGACAACGCCCCGTAGGCCGGAATCCCGTCATAGGACGACTCGAGGTTGTAGCCACGTGAGCGGATCTGGCTGGTAGCGCCGTCCCATGGCGTGACGGTCACGCCGGTCACCTCGCGGAGCGCGCTTTCCACGGTCACCAGGTTCTGATCCTCGATGCGCTGCCGGGTGATCACGCTGACCGAACTGGGGATGTCCAGCAGGCGGACCGGCGCCTTTCCGCCCCAGGTGATCTCAGGCGATGTGTAGGACCCGCTGCCTTCGGTCATGGCGCTCCGCCGCGCCTGCACGCGCACGGTGTCGAAGTCGGAAACCCCTTCCGGCACCTCCTTGCCCGCCTCCTGCGCCGTTGCAGAGAAGGCAGCAAGCAGGGCCACGGTCAGAAGCGGGCGTGCGGGCGGCAGCACAGCGGCCGCGGGCACGACCCATCGCCCGAGAGGTACGGTTGAAGTCAGACATGCGATTTCCAGAGGGGAGCAGACGTGCAGGCCATCTGTCGCAGGGTCCTGCACACCCCTACCCCGATAACGGGTCGACCGCGCGGAGTGTAACGTTATGACATTGCATCATGCATGGGACTTTTGGCATGGCATGCCATCCGTCGTCCTTCACCTTTACTCGCCGCTCTTTTCACGATGTCTCGCGCTGCCCGGCTGCATCGTCTCCACACCCTCGACAGCCGGTGGAATGCACCCATGGCAACGCGGAAGCCGTCTCCCGCCCTGCTGATCATCGACATGTTCAGCCACTTCGATTTTCCCGATGGCGAGCGCCTCGCTCCTCTGGCGCTCGACGCGGCTCATGCCATTGCCGCCCTGCGAGCCGCCTTCGATGAGCGCGGGTGGCCAGTGATCTACAGCAACGACAATTTCGGCGACTGGAAATGTGGTTTCCGCGAGCTTGTGGAGGCGTGCCTTCGCAACGCAGGGCCGGCCGGTGCCATTGCCACGCTGTTGCGACCCGATGCAGGTCACTATTCAGTCCTCAAGCCCAAGCATTCGGCCTTCCTCGCCTCGCCGTTGCAGATGCTGCTGCAGAAGCTCGAGGTGGACAGGATCGTCCTTGCCGGGATGGCCCTGGATTCATGCGTGCTGGCAACGGCGATCGACGCCAAATCGCGTGAACTGCGCTGCCTGGTCGTGGACGAGGCGACCGCCGCGTTGCCCGGGCGGCGCGCGGCAGCGCTGCAGGTTCTGCAGGCCTCTGGCACGGCCGAGGTGGTGGCAGCTGCACGCCTGCTGTCCGCGCTGAAGGATCAGCCTGCGGACAGCGGCGTCATCATGGCGCTGTAGCGGCTGGCATGAAGGGCCTCAGATAGAGCTCGAGGTGGTCGATTGCCGTGACCGCATGCCCGGCACGCCCGCCCGTATGCGCCAGCGCGCTCCAGTCCGCGCGTGCCACTTTCTTCAGTTGCGTCGGGTCGGCCAGCAGCCAGTGCATCGACCAGTAAGGAAGCAGGCGCCGTCCGAGCGTGCTGCGCCCAAGCTCCACGATGTCCGTATGGGCGTTCGAGGCAAGGATACGCCGGTAAGCCGCTGCGACACCCCCCTCCGGGCCTTCCAGGTACTGCAGGAAATGGATACCGTCGAACAGAAGCACGCCGGTGACGTCCGCGCTGGCGTTGAAAGCCGCTGCCCGGGCCACCATTGCATCGATACTCTCCCGCGTCCAAGGCTGTTCAGCCTGGCTGATGTAACCGAGGGCTCGTACCGGCACGTTGACACTCTCCACGTAATCACTCGCCCGACCATAACGGGGCCTTCATAAAAAGCGGGTGATGCAGGCTTCGCTCCCTGGGCGCTGCCTAGTTCACTCCGCCCGTACGCGGTTTGGGTATGGTGACCCCACCGGCCAAGGGAGTTCGGAGCGGAGGCGATGGACGAACGCGCGCGACTGACCGCGTTGTGGAACCTGCAGATACTGGAGTCGGATCCGGAGCCGTTCTTCGACGCGCTGACCCAGGCCGCGCGCAGCCTGACAGGCATGCCGGTGGCGCTGGTCTCGCTGGTGGACGGCGACCGCCAGTGGTTCAAATCCCAGTTCGGGCTGGACGGGCTGCGCGAGACCCCCCGCGACATTTCCTTCTGCACCTGGACCATCCGCTCCGACGACGTATTCGAAGTAGAGGATGCAGCCGCCGATCCGCGCTTCGCCGACAACCCCTCCGTTCTCGGGCCTCCCTATGTTCGCCACTATGTCGGCGCGCCGATCTGCGTCGACGGCGAACGGGTCGGCACATTGTGCCTGCTCAGTCCGCAACCGGGGAAAGTGTCCAGCGCGCAGGCTGATACGCTGGCCGCGCTCGCGCGGGCGGCCGCCGTGGGCATGCAGCAGCGCTCGGCACTCCTGGAGCGGGTGCGCGAATCCGATGCGCTGCGCCGAAGCCTCCAGCGCAGCCAGGACTTCCTGGAACGGACCAATGGGCTGGCCAGGGTGGGCGGCTGGGAACTGGACGTGGCCACCGGCGCCCTGTCCTGGACACGCGAAACGCGCACGATCCACGGCGTTGCCGAAGACGCGGTGCCTTCCCTGCAATCGGCAGTGGCGTTCTATTCCGACGCGGCGCGTAGCACACTCGAAGCGGCCCTGGCGGCGTGCATCGGCTCAGGCACGCCGATCGATCTCCTTCTGCCCTCCCACAAGGCATCCGGCGAGCGGATCTGGTTGCACATCGTAGGGCAGCGCGAACATCACGCCGAAGGCAGCCGGCTCATCGGCGCCGTGCAGGACGTGACCGAGCAGCGACTCGCGGTGGAGGCATTGGCGCAGAGCGAGTCGCGTTACCGACGCCTGTTCCAGCACAGCCTGGGCCTGATCTGCACGCATGCGCTGGACGGCACCATCACCTCAGTCAATCCGGCTGCATCGCATTCGCTGGGCCGACCGGAAGCCGAGTTGATCGGCTGTTCCCTGGCCACCATCATCCCGGAGCAGAAGCGTGCCCAGTTTGACGCCTACCTGGCGCGCATCACCGAACACCAGAGCGACTCGGGCATGATGGAGCTGGTCGCCCAGGACGGGTCGCGGCGCTTCTGGGCGTACCACAATGTCATGGACGTCGAAGCCGATCCCCCCTACGTGCTGGGTCACGCCCAGGACATCACCACGCAGTATATCCAGGAACAACAGCTGCAGGACCTGGCCACGCGCGATCCGCTGACGCGGAGTTTCAACCGGCGCTACCTCACCGATCTGGCCCAGCAGCAGCTGGAGGCCTGGGGCTGCCTGGTCTTCGACCTGGACCGCTTCAAGGAGGTCAACGACACCCAGGGCCACGCCCGTGGTGACGCTGTGCTGGTTGAGTTCGTCGTGTTCCTGTCGCGCTTCCTGCAGGGCGAGGAGGTCGTCGTCCGGCTCGGCGGCGACGAGTTCCTGGTGTTCGTTCCGGGCGCTACGCTCGAGCGGCTGCAGGCGCTGGAGTCGGCCTATCAGCTGCATGCGGACCAGGCACCGATCCGCTTTTCCGGGGGCTGTGCCATCAGCCGTGCCACTGAAACCGTTGCCGATACGATCAATCGCGCCGACATGAAGTTGTATGACCGGCGCCGGCGCGACCGCGGCTGACCCGCCTCCCGAGCCTGCTCAGTCGTCCTGCGCCCAGCGCGCCAGGTTCTGCTCAATCGACGAAATCCCTTCCCAGGGATCCTTGCGCCGGCGTCGCAGCTTTGCCGGAACGTCCTTGATCGTGAAGCCGTCCGCGCGTGCGAGCCGGGCCAGCTCGTTCCACCCGATCGGCATGGCGACCGGTGCGCCAGGCCGGCCCCTGAGCGAATACGACGCCACGGCGGTTGCGCCGCGTCCATTGCGCAGGTAGTCCACGAAGATCCGCTTGTTGCGCAGACGCTTGCTGGCCGTGGCAAGGAACCGATGCGGCTCGGACTGCGCCAGCGCATCGGCAAAACCCTTGGCGAAACGCTTGGTGAGGTCCCAGTCGCAGCCCGGATGCAACGGCACCACCACATGCAGGCCCTTGCCCCCCGACACGCGGAGGAATGATTCGAGCTCCAGCTGCGCCAGCAGCCTGCGGATATCGGTAGCGGCTCGCTTGACCTCGTCAAACGGCACGTCAGGGCCGGGATCCAGGTCGAAAACCACCCGGTCGGCACGATCCGGCTGCGCGGCATGACTGCCCCAGGGGTGGAACTCCAACGCGTTGAACTGCACCAGTTCCAGCAGGCTCGCCGCATCGCGCACCACCAGGTAATGCGCGTTGATGCCGCTGTCCTCCTTCAGGCGGACTGCATCGACACGTTCCAGGCCGGCCGTGTGGTGTTTCTGGAAGAAGCAGGGTCTGCCGGTGCCGGACGGACACCGGATGATCGACAGCGGGCGATCGATGATTTCGGGCAGCAGGTGCGGCATGACCGCGCTGTAATAGTCCCAGACATCCTGCTTGGTGTAGCCGTCCTCCGGGAACAGGACCTTGCCGGGTGAAGAAAGCGCCGGGCCCGCGCGCGGGAGCGCAGCGGGCTCGGGTGCTGTGTCGGTTGTCTTCGCTTTACTCCGCGCGCGTTTCAGCCGGCGACTGTCCGCAGATCGCGCCCGGTCCGGATCAAGGAGGTCGGCGATGGCCTTGTCGTCCCGCACCGTCTTGAACGAAGCCTGGCGCAGAAGCTGCTGACCGCCGATGCCACGGTAGAACACCTCCACCACGAAGCGCGGTGGAAACCAGGTCGCTGCCCGCAGGTCGGTGTCCTCGGTGGGCACGTACGCGGTGGGCCTGCGTCCGCCCCCACCCTGCAGGCGCTTGCTGACCTCGCGCATCAGCTCGTCGGAGAATCCGGAACCGACGCGCCCGGCATACAGCCATCCGTGAGCGGCATCGGGTCGTGCCAGCAGCAGTGAACCGAAGCCGGTCCTGCTGCCCTTCGGCGCGGTATAGCCAACCACCGCGAACTCATCGCTGGCGAGCTGTTTTGTCTTGCGCCAGTCATCGCTGCGACCGCCGTGGTATCCGCGGTCGGCGCGCTTGGAGATGATGCCCTCGAAGTGCTGTTCACCGGCAAGCCGGTACGCCTCCGCCCCCTCCCCCTGTACGTGGGAACTGAACGCCAACGGCGCACCGTGCCCTTTCAGCAGCATCTGGAGCAGCGCCTTGCGCTCGATCAGCGATGCATCGGCAATGTCCACACCATCGACGTGCAGCAGGTCGAACAGGGCATAGGCCAGAGCGCCCTGGCGTTCCCCGGACAAGGTCGCCTGCAGCAGGTTGAAGTCTTCCTTCGTGCCGGCGCCGGCGATCAGCTCCCCGTCCAGTGCCGCCGACCGCAGCCCCAGGCGTTCGATGGCGTCGCGGATCTCAGGGAGCTTGGCGGTCCATTCCAGCGCATTGCGCGACCAGAGGCGGACACCGTCCGCGTCGACCGTCGCAAGGATCCGATAGCCGTCCCATTTTATCTCGTGGACCCACTGCGCTCCCTGCGGCGGCGCCTCGCCCAGCCTGGCCAGCTGCGGCTCGAAGGCAGCGCTGGGCGGCGCTGCCTTCTTCGCGCCCGCAAGCTTCAGTGCCGTGGCCGCCCAGTCGCGTCGCCTGCTGCGTTTGACCGGCAGGGTCTTGAGCTGCCGCTTGCCGGTTTTTCCGCCGCCGGCACGCTTGATGTCGTCGGCGGGCGCCGCCGCGATATCGGCGAGCAGGTCATCGGCCTCGATGTCGCCGGCATAGGCATCGTCCTCCTTGAACAGGAGCCACTGCGGTTGCCGCGCCGGCTTGCCGGACCGCACCAGGTGCCAGCCGCCCTTGAGCTTGCTGCCGAACAGCTCGAAGCGCAGATGTCCCTTCGCCAGCTGCGCTTCAGCGTCGCCCTGCGTGGACCAGACACCCTGGTCGAAGCGGGCCACGTGGCCGCCGCCATATTCGCCCTTGGGAATCTCGCCTTCGAACGCTGCGTAGTCGACCGGATGATCCTCGACCTCGACCGCCATGCGCTTGACGGTCGGATCGAAGCTGGGGCCCTTCGGCACCGCCCAGCTTTTCAGCGCATCGCCGACCTGCAGGCGAAAGTCGTAGTGGCGGCGGCTGGCGTGATGCAACTGCACCACGAAAATAGCGCGCTGCCCGGGCGGGAGTGCTTTACCGGGCTCCGGCTCCCGGGTCTGGTCGAAGCGACGCTTGCGGCGGTATTCGACCAGCGACATCGCAGCGCCCCTTACTTGCCGAGGTGCTGCCGCACCGCTGCCGAGGTCGGGCCCACCGCCTTCACGGCTGCGCGAAGCTCGTCGGCAGAGACGCCCAGCGCCGTGGTCCAGTAGCGCAGCTCATAGTCTTCGTTGACGTTGATGCGGTCCCGGTCCGGGCCGCCACGCTGGTTCTTGTCATCGGTCATCTTCAGTCTCCTTGTCCAGACGCAGCCATGTGGCCTGCGGGTTGGTTCTATGCCAGCGCAGGTTGAAGTGCCGTGAAGTGCGCGGAATCAAGCAATGAAGCCTCACCGGCCCCGCGAGGGCAGCGACAGTGACGCCCCGGGAAAACCTGTTCAAATGTTATGTAATAGCATCACATGCTAAGGTGCCCGACCCTGTTGCCGCCCGAGTGCTCCATGCCCGCATCCGCCGTGATTGATGTCCGCGCCCTCCACGTTGGCTTTGCGGGCAAGCCCGTGCTTGCGGATCTGAACCTCAGGCTGGAGGCGCAACGCATCTACGCGCTGCTTGGCGGCAATGGGGCGGGCAAGTCAACCACGCTCTCGGTGCTGCTGGGTTTCGTCAGGCCCGCCTCCGGAGAGGTCACCGTGGCCGGCGTCACGCCATGGGAGAACCCGGGTGCGGCGCGCCGCCAGTTGGCCTACCTTCCTGAAAACGTCGCGCTCTATACCCATCTCACCGCGGTGGAAAATGCGGCCTATCTGCTCTCGCTGAGTGGCGCGCCGGCGGACCGCGATGCCATCGTCGAGGCGCTGCGTTCGGCAGGTCTCCAGGAATCGGCGTGGCACCAGCGCCTGGCTGGCTTCTCGAAAGGCATGCGCCAGAAGGTCGCCATTGCGATTGCGCTGATGCGCCAGGTGCCGCTGCTGCTGCTTGATGAGCCCACCTCCGGCCTGGACCCGGGCGCGAGCGCCGACTTCCACATGCTCCTTGAGTCGGTACGTGCACGCGGGACCTCGGTACTGATGGTCACCCATGACCTGATGGGGGCCGTCGAGGTCGCCGACCGCATCGGCGTGCTCGAACGCGGACGCATCGCTTACGAGTCCGAACGCGGGTGCTTTGATCTTCCCGCGCTGCACGCTCACTTCTCCGGCCGGTCGATCGCCGCATGAGGGCCTTGATGCTGGTGATGGGCAATGAACTGCGCTCGATGGTCCGTGACCGCACGGCCGTGTGTGCAATTGTCCTGATGACCCTGCTGGCAGTGGCCGCGACGCTGGTTTCCGCCCACCACATGCAGTCTGCGGCGGAGCATCGCGTGCGCCAGCAGCGTGCAGCCGAGCAGGCCTTCGATGCGCAGCCGGACCGCCATCCCCATCGCGTGGTCCATTACGGGCATTTCGTCTATCGACTCCCCTCCGCGCTCGCCGCGTTCGACCCCGGCGTCGACCCCTTCACTGGCAGCAGCATGTTCCTGGAAGGCCATCGACAGAACACCGCCAACTTCGGCGACGTCATGCAGAGCTCCCTGCTGACACGCTTTGGCCAACTCACGCCGGCGTTCGTCCTGCAGATACTCGTGCCGCTGGTGCTGATCTTCCTGGGGCACGGCGTGTTCGCCCAGGAGCGCGAGCGCGGCACGCTGCGGCAGTTGATGCTGCAGGGTGCGCCGCTGCGCGCTGTCGTCGCAGGGAAGACCGCCGCGCTGGGCGTGGTGTCGTCGATCTTCGTCCTGCCCGCCTTCGTGGGATTGGCGCTGCTGGCAGCGTCTCCGGGCGGGTCGGCCAGCGTCGCCGGTGCGCTGATGCTGGGCTACGCGCTCTATCTCGGCACCTGGTGCCTGCTTATTGCGGCCGGCTCCGCACTCCTCGCGCGGCGCCGCGATGCGTTGCTGGTCCTGATCGCGGGCTGGGCAGTGGCCGCCCTGCTGGTGCCGCGCATGGCGCCCGATCTTGCCCACGCCCGATACGCACTTCCTGACCGCCTGCAGACCGAAGTGGCCATTGGCCGCGATCTGCGCGCGCTCGGCGACAGCCATGACCCAGATGACCCCTATTTCTCCGCCTTCCGCCGCAATGTGTTGCGCACCTATGGTGTCAGCCGTATCGAAGATCTGCCGGTGAACTACAAGGGCCTGCTGGCCGTGGAAGGTGAGCGTGTCACCTCCGCCCTGTTCAACGACCATGCCGGACGCAGTGCGCAGGCGCTGCATGCGCAGAACCGGCTGGTCAGCGGGTTCGCGCTGCTCAGCCCGGCGATCGCATTGCGCACTCTGTCGATGAGCGCGGCGGCGACCGATCTCAACGCGCACCTGCGGTTCATCTCCCAGGCCGAGGCACATCGTTATCGGCTGGTACAGCACCTGAATCAACTGCAGGCGCACGGGGTGTCCTATGCGGATGACACCGCCCGGGACGCGGGTGCCGACCAGCGCAAGCGCGTCGACCGCGCCCATTGGCGGGCGATTCCGGGCTTCCAGTTCAGCCCGCGGACCGTCGCCGATACGCTGCGGGGCATGCTGCCCGCTCTGCTGGCACTGTCGGGATGGCTGCTTGCCAGCCTGTTGCTGCTTGCGCTTGGCGCACGCCGTCTGGAGGTTGCCCGATGAGCCTGTGGCGCTTCGAGTGGCTGCTTCTGCTGCGCGCGAAAATCGCCGTGGCCGGTCTCCTGCTGCTGGCCGGCCTGACGGTTGCCAGCCTGGTATCGGGGGTCCAGCGGATCGAGAGCCAGCGTCAGGCCATCGCACGCATCTCAACGCTGCAACAGGAAGACCTGGCTGCGGTGGCTGCCGCGCACGCGGCGTCGGGCGACGCAGGCCAGGCGGCCTACTACAGTTTCCATCCCACCTGGAACCCGCCGTCCTCCCTGTCCTTCGCAGCGGTCGGCATGCGTGACGTGGCGCCCTTCATCCTGCGCGTGCGGGCCTTGGGGCTGGAGGCGCAGATCCACGATGGCGACGCGTTCAATCCGGAACTCGCGCTGGCCGGGCGCTTTGACTTCGCCTTCCTGCTCACCTTCCTTGCGCCGCTTTTCGTCATCGCGCTGTTCCATGACCTCCGGTCCGCAGAAACCGAATCAGGCCGCGAGCGTCTGCTGCGAAGCCTGCCCGGCTCTCTGCCGAGGCTGCAGGGTCGGCGCGTGACGGTACGGCTGCTGGCGTTGGCCGCTTGCCTGGGCCTGCCCTTCTGCATCGCCGCGCTGCACCAGCACGTGCCTGCAGCACAGATTCTCGCAGTACTCGCTCTGACGGTGGTGTACCTGGTGTTCTGGGCAGCCGTTTCGTTGCTGGTCGCAGTGCGCGGCTGGGGCTCCAGTACCAATGCCGCAGCGCTTGCCGCCGTATGGGTCTGCATCGCGCTGGTGTTGCCAGCGCTGGCCAACGTCGTCATCGAGCGCAGCATCCCGGTCGAGCAGGGAGCGGAGATCGCGCGGGCACAACGCGAGGCCGTCAACGCCGCATGGGACGTTCCGCGCGAGGAGACGATGCAGCGCTTCTATGCGTCCCATCCGCAATGGAGGCACTCGGCTCCTCTGGGCGACGCGTTCCACTACAAGTGGTATCTCGCCTTCCACCAGAACGGAGATGATGCGGTTGCACCATTGGCGGCGAAGTACCGCGCCGGCATCGAGGCCCGCCTGGCGGCGGCTGGCACGCTCGGATGGCTGCTGCCGCCGGTCGGTGTGCAGGCCGCGATGACCCATCTGGCAGGTACGGACATGGAGGGGCATCTCGCCTATCAGGACCGCATCCGCGCCTTCCACCGCGAGCTGCGCCAGTTCTATTATCCCTATCTGTTCGAAGACACGCGGTTCGGGGAACACGACTACTGGCATGCGCCGACGTTCGTTCCGGCTGCCCACGAGGACGAACGACGCGCAGCCGCTGACCGCCCATAGGGAGCGCCGCTCCCCGGGTGATGAGCGGCGCAGGCTGACCGCTCGTCGCGTCGGGTTCGGGGCGGCCGGGCCGTCCCTGGGGTGGCCCTCGCATCCGCTTCACGGAACGTGGTCGCCCCTTCCACGTCCTGCCGCATAGCGTGACCACTCCCCTTACGGAGAAACGGCATGGCTATCAAGACGATGGAAGACCTCTTCATCCACGAGCTTTCCGACATCTACAGCGCTGAAAAGCAGCTGACCAAGGCACTGCCCCGCTTGGCGCGCGCATCCACCAACCCGGAGCTCGCTGCGGCCTTCGAAACCCACCTGGAGGAAACCCAGGGCCAGATCGAACGCATCGACCAGGTGGTCGAGATCCTCGGCATCCGTCTCAAGCGCATCAAGTGCGCGGCGATGGAAGGCCTGGTCGAGGAAGGCAAGGAAGTGATCGATTCGGTCGAGAAGGGACCGGTGCGTGACGCGGCCCTGATCGGTGGCGCCCAGAAGGTGGAGCACTACGAGATCGCCTCGTACGGCACGATTGCAGCCATCGCCAAGCAGCTTGGTTACAAGGATGCGCTGCCGCTGCTGCTCGAGACGCTGGAGGAGGAGAAGGCGACTGACGAGAAGCTGACACTGCTGGCCAAGAGCGGCATCAGTGCAGAGGCCGCGAAGGCGGCCTGATCGCGCGCCATCAGGCCCATCACAGCGCCCCGGCTGCTCATCGCGCCGGGGCGCCTGCAAGGAGCAGGCGTGGACCAGAATACTGCGATGGAAGGTGCAACCAGCCGCTGGCCCCAGCGGCTGTGGGTGATACGGCACGGCCAGAGCGCGGGCAATGTGGCCCGTGATTACGCCGAGGAAAACGCGATCACCCTTATCGAACTCGAACATCGCGATGCGGATGTTCCCCTCTCCGAGCTTGGAGAGCGCCAGTCTGCTGCGTTGGCGGCATGGGTGAGCGGCCTGCCTGAATCGGAAAGGCCCGACGTGGTCCTTGCGTCCCCCTATCGACGCGCCCGCCAGACGGCCGAGGCCGTTGCCGCCGCGCTCGGCCAGCCCGCATCCTCCCTGGTCATCGACGAACGCCTTCGCGAGAAGGAGTTCGGCGTCCTCGACCGTTATACCTCGTCCGGCATCGTATCGACGTTCCCCGAGCTGGCCGCACAGCGCAAGCTGGTCGGAAAATTCTATTTCCGCCCACCGGGCGGCGAGAGCTGGTGTGACGTCATCCTCCGGCTGCGTGGCGTCGTCGGCGACCTGCAGCGCAACCACGTTGGCAGCCGGGTCGTGATCGTCGCCCACCAGGTCATCGTGAACTGCATGCGCTACCTGCTGGAGGGCCTGGACGAGCGCACGATCCTCGACATCGACCGCGAAAGCGACGTGCCCAACTGTGGGGTCGTGGAGTATGCAGTGCAGCCGGGCCAGACCGGCCTGTCACTGGTCCGCGCCAATTTCGTCTCGCCGGAGCTCGCCGAGCATCCGCAGACCGGTGCATCTGACGTGCCGGCTGGAGCGCGCTGACATGGAGCACGCGGACACGGAGCACGCTGACACGGATGACGCGGCGGCGCGGCAACTCGACGAAAGCGCATTGCGCGGCAAGCCGTTGCCGGCCCCGGGCGAAGACAAGGAAGCCCGAGGCCGCGTCTGCGTGATCGGCGGATCGGTGACCGTTCCCGGGGCGGTCCGACTGGCCGGTGAGGCCGCTCTCCGGGCCGGCGCCGGCAAATTGCAGATAGCGACCGCGCAGGGTATCTCCCAAGTGCTGGCGATCACGGTTCCCGAGGCCCTGGTGCTGCCGCTGCGGGTCGCCTCTTCCGGCGAGATAGCCGCCGGCACCCCCGCGCTGAACGAACTGCTCCAGGATTGCGGATCCATCCTGATCGGCCCCGGCATGGCGGCGAGCCCCTTTCTCGCGCGGCTGGTACGTCGCGCGGCGGCGCTGCCGGGCACCGTGGTCCTTGATGCCGGTGCATTGGTGATGCCGCTGCGCGCAGCGCCGGAAGTCCCCTTCGTGCTGACGCCGCATGCCGGCGAAATGGCGGCATTGTGCGGCGTGTCGCGCGATGAGGTGACAGCGGCACCGTGGCAGCATGCCCTGCACATTGCCGAGGCGACCCGCAGCATCGTGGTGCTCAAGGGGCGGCGCACGCGGATCGTGACGCCGGGTGGGGAGTGCTGGCTGCACACCGGCGGTGCCACCGGGCTGGGAACATCCGGTTCGGGTGACGTGCTGGCCGGACTCATCGCCGGTTTCGCTGCCCGCGGGGCACCCGCGTTGGACGCCGCGCTGTGGGGCGTATGGGTGCATGGCCAGGCAGGTGCGCGGCTGGCTGGCTCGGTGGGTTCGTTGGGCTTCCTGGCCCGCGAGCTCAGCGCTGAAGTGCCCGCAATCCTGGACCGCTTCGCCTAGGGCGGCCCATCTGCAGAGCGGTCCCAGGCCCCTGCCCCCCCGATCTCCGCCAGAGTACCGGCGTCCACAGCATGGGAGCGCTGGCCCAGGTCAAAATCTCGCGCTGTGTTTACGCGCTTTCGTCCAGATTGATGGCCCTCGTCACCTGATGGAACCCGCGCGTGGGCCTGCTTCAGACTCTGCTCGACTATGCGCCGCTCATCACTGCCGCGATGTCGGCGACGACGGCGCTCATCTGGATCGTCTACCTCAACGTCTTCCTGGCGAGCTATCGCCGGCAGCGGCGGCCGTCCATCCTGATCACGTCCGGCGCCGGACGCGGCATGCGCTCGCACTGTTTCGTGACCAATCTCGGGCTGGAGCCGATCTTCCTGCTCGACATCATCCTGGATCTGGTCCAGCCCGACGGCACGCGCGTGCGCGCCGTCATCCCCGAACGCAACGAGCGCTGGTGCCGGGACGATCAGGCGGACACCGAAGACGCGCGTCGCGCGACCAACGTGGGCCCGCTGCACAGCGGGGAGGAGATCGACATCGGTCGGTTCTCGACGATGATCGATCGCGCGTGCGCGGAGAATCCGCAGGTCCGGGCCGACATGCCGATCGCCTCCCTCGAAGTGACGGTCGTGACAATCACGGCCGCAGGTGCCGCGCTATGCGGTGCCTCGCGCCGCTATCGGCTGGAAGACGATGGCGACGGCGGATCCCGCCTGCGTCCGACCACCATCAAGGCCAAGCAGCTGCAGGGCTTTTTCGCCCGCCGCCGGCTGACCCGCGTGCTGGCAAGCCACCTGAGTGAAGAGACCTGACCACGGCGCTGGCACAACCGAGGACGATGAGGAGAAGCGGTCAGGCAGCAGCCACGCGCAACGCGTGGCGAGCGAATACCGAAGGCCGCGGCAGTGGCCCGCATCGCAGGATGTTCACGCCGGTCCACCATCGGCTGAACACCGGCGCGCCTACCTTGCAGATGCAGCAGTACAGAACGGCTGCCATTGCACTTCGGCGTGCTCCTCCGAACATCACCACGGGTCTGCTTTCGATGATCACCACTGGACAGTTCACCATTTCCCACGTTGACGCGCTGCGTTACGACGACGGCCGCATCCGCAAGCTGCATGGACTGACCACGTGCTGCAGCCGTTGTCATGAGCCGGCGACACTGCGGTCCGAACACATCGAGCGGCAGGGCGGCGGCCTGGTGCTCAAATGTGCCCATTGTGCGAACCGGCAGGCGCTGACCCTGGCGTGCCTCGACGGGTAGGCATGCCCTGCCGGCGTTACCTCGACGTCAGCCGGGCGCAGACCACCATCGCACGATTTTCAGCTGCCCTCCCGCATGGTGTCCCTTCCCTTGAGAAGTGAGTGCGACCATGACCAAGCTGATCGAACGCGTGCACACCGATGCGGCAACCATTGATCGTCTGAAGCTCCTGCAGCAGGAACTGGACGCGGAGCTGGAAGTCGAACTGCATCTGACGGACGGACGGGTGCTGCGCGGCACTGTCGTTGAGCGCCCTTCCCTGCTCCAGTTCGTCGACCATGGCGGACAGGAGGGGACCAACGGCTCGCTGCGGCTCGACCTCGCCGATGGCAGCACCCAGCTGCTTCTACTGGATGAGGTTGCGCACGTGGTCCGGCTTGGCACGGCGTAACGCCCCGCGCAGGCGTCGCGCTCAGCGGCCCGATGAGGCGGGCGGGGAAGCCTGCCCGGCCGTCAGCAGTTCGGCGAGCCCCCGATAGATCGGCACATGACACACCAGGCCGGAGATGCCGCGGGCCAGCAGCACCGTGGCCAGGATGGGCAGCAGCATGCCGTTGGTATCGGTGAGCTCGAGGGAGATCACCGCCGAGGTCAGGGGTGCCTGGGTCACCCCGGTGAGGTAGGCGCACATCCCCAGCACCACGAACGCCCCGGGGTCGACCGAGGGCATCAGCATTGACAGGTTGTGGCCCAGTCCGGCCCCGACCGCAAGCGCAGGCGAGAACAATCCGCCGGGGATACCCGCGACGTAGGAGGCCAGATTGGCAAGCAGCTTCATCAGCCCGAACTCGTGGCCGACCGTCGCCTCACCCTGCACCAGTCCACGCGCCTGTTCGTAGCCCGTGCCGAAGGCCCCGTTTCCGAAGGCTGCGGCCAATCCCACCACGACCACGCCGCACACGGCTGCCAGCAGCACCGGGTGATTCTGGCGCAGCCGTCCCAGCCACCGGGGCCGGCCCGACGCACTCAGCAGCACAAGGCGTGCGAACAGGCCGCCCAGCAGGCCGGCGACGGTCCCGCAGACCAGGATCGCGGCCCACGCCTGGCCAAGCGGAAGCGCGGTGCGTACATGCCCGAAGTACACATAGTTGCCGAGCAGGCCAAGCGACACGACACCGCCAACGATCACCGCAGTCAGCAGCGTGCCGGAAAACCGGTGTTCAAACCGGCCGCTCAATTCCTCGATCGCGAAGACAATGCCGGCCAGCGGCGTGTTGAAGGCTGCCGCGATGCCGGCCGCGCCGCCCGCAAGCAGGAAGTGGGAGAGCTCGCGCGGGTCGCGGAAACCGAACCAGCGTCCGAACTGGTACATCAGGCTCGCGCCGACGTGTACCGTCGGTCCCTCGCGTCCTACCGATGCCCCGCCCAGCAGCGAAAGCGTGGTGAGCAGCAGCTTGCCGGCGGACACCCGCAACGACAGGTTGTCGCGGCGAAACGCCGCATCTTCCGGATGCTCCAATGCGGCGATCACCTGTGGGATGCCGCTGCCGCGGGTGGGTCGCAGCAGCCCTGTGGTCAGCCACGCCAGCAGGGCGAAGATGCCCGGTGTCAGCAGCAATGCCCACCAGAACGAGTGGCCGATGATGCGCTGGAACAGCGCGAACGCCGCGTCGCTGGCTTTGGCGAAGACGATGGCGACCAGGGCTACGGCCACCGCACCGCCCCACAGGGCCGCCCGGCGCTTCCAGCCCTGGCGGGACAGCGCATCGCGCAGCGGGCTGGGCGGAATGTCGTGCGAGCTCATGGCGCCATTGTCCTGCAAACGGGGTTTGCCTTTCCGGGTGTGAACGCCCCGGCCCTGTTCCGGCCAGCCCAGGCCCGCGCCCGGCCCGCCTGCAGGCGTTCTGCGGCGCAGCTAGGGCAGCGGGTCGAGCACCGGTCGGGCGCCCCTCAGCCGCTCACCGGCATCCATCACCTCGCGCTCGAGCGCACGCAGGAAACCGCTGAAACCGGCCGGGGCACGGGCAGACCTGCGGGCACTGGTCGCCACCACCGGCCGCGCATGCCAGGCGATCGAGACCCGGCGGTCCTGCATCGTCTGCACCAGGGCGACATCTTCGCCCGTGGACAGATCTGCGAAACCACCGGCAACCCGGTAGGCCGCTGCGCTGAACCCGAGGTTGGCGCCGTGCACGTGCCGGTGCCCGTCACGCGCCACTTCCCGGCAGGAGAAGGCCTCGCGCACCGCAGCCGGATAGTCCAACCAGTCGACCACGTCCACCACCCCGCAGAATGCGTCCGCTCCGCATGCCAACTGCATGTGCAGCCAGTCAGCAGGTACCAGCGTGTCTGCATCGGTGCTGGCGATCCAGCGGGCGCCAAGGGCGACCGCACGGTCTGCGGCCGCGGCGCGCGCGGCACCAACGCAACGCGCCTCGACCGCCACCGTGATCGCGCCCGCAGCGTGGCACAGCACGGCGGTCTCATCGGTGCAGGCGTCGAGCGCAACGATGACGGCTACCGGCTCACCCTCGAGTCCGGGATGCGCGGCGGCCCGCGCGATCGCAGCCAGACAGCGCCCGATCACCGCGGCCTCGTCATGCGCCGGCACGATGACCGCGATCATCGCAGCCCTTCCCATCGCGCAACGCTGGTCGCCTGCCGGCTCCAGCCCTGCAGCAGCATGTCATCGTCCTGGTAAGTGAAGGCCTCGACCAGCGAACCGGACAGCAGCCGATGCACGTCGGTCGTCGCGCTCGGTGCCTCGTCAAAGGGGTGGCGCCAATGACAGGCCAGCAGGAGCCCGTCTTCGGACAGGCCCATCTCAAGCCTGCGACCCATCTCCTGCAGCGCGGGCATTTCAAGGTAGTAGCCCATTTCGCTGACCACGATCAGGTCGAAACGGCCCGGCGGCCATGCGGCCGGGTGGACCGCCTGCTGCAGGGTGACATGGGGAAAAGACTGCACCGACACTGCCGCATCGGCCAGCGCCTGCGCGCTGATGTCTGTGGCCAGCAGCGCATCACAACGCTCGGCCAGCGCAGCGGTCAGCACGCCGTTGGAGCAGCCGAGCTCCCAGCCGTTCGCGTAGCGTTGGCGCGGCAGGCTGGCCAGGGTCAACGCCCGCTTGCGTGCTTCGTACCAGCGGCTTCGATACTGGAACGGGTCCGGCTGCTGATAGAGGCTCTCGAAATAGGCGGTCGCACGTGTGCTCATCCGATCAGCACCTCGAAGGGGCGATGAAAGCGCGCGATGACATGGGCCGGAAGGATCGGATCACACTGCAGGCCCTCCACCTGGCCGGTCTGCGTCGCGAACGCCTGCATGGCCTCGCGCTTGCGGCGAAGGCTGACACCGTCCAGCGGGATGCGGACCGCCGAACGCCACGGAGGCTGCGGTGCGTCAGGGTCCAGCCAATGCCATGCCCACACCGGGTACTGCAGCACCCGTGCGCCTCGTGACGCGGCCGCCGCGCAGGCAGCACGTCCGCACGCCTCGTGGTCCGGATGGCCGTCCCCGATCCACGGAGCGATGACCATGTCACCGGGCATCAGGTGCGCGATCAGTGCCGCAGTAAGTTGCTGTTCCCGCGCGGTGACCCCGCCATCCGGAAGACCGAGCGGCAGGACGTGCGTGGCGTCCAGGCCCAGGACATGCATTGCCTGCGCGAGCTCGTGCCGGCGTGCATCGCGCAGGCGCGCGGCGGGCCACAGCGGCTGGTCTGGATAGCAAGCCTCGCCGTCGGTTACCGACACCACGTCCACGCCGATCTCCAGCGCGGCGGCCGCCTGCATCAGGCCAGCGCAGCCCAGCACCTCGTCATCGGGGTGGGGAGAAACAACGACCAGACGCCGCGTGCCCTCCAGCAGTGTCGCCACCGGGTTCGAGGGGATGGCGGCCAGCCACGCGCTTCTGTCCCACTCGGCCTGCAATGTGCCCTGCCCGTTGATCCGGGGCTCTACAGCGACCATGACTGCTCCTGCTGATGGACGGCGCGGCCGAGCTCAGCCCAGTCACGGTCGGCGTGACTCTGCCGTATGAACACCGTGAGGTCGCTCCAGCGCCGGGCATGGTCGGCGTCAAGGCACATCGGCGCCGGCCCCAACGCGCGTGCGGTCAGGTCCAGGACGGTGGTACATGCGCGTTCCACCACGCTGCGCACGCGGATGACGTCGGTCTGATGCGACTGTGCCGGCGAGGCATCGATGGACACTGCGAGTGCTCGCAACATCGCAGCGGCCGACTGCAGCGCCATGTCCACCTGCCCCAGCAGCGCTGCGGCCTGCGCGTCACCCGGGACGCGCGCCGAGCGCTGCAGCGGGCTCGCCAGCGCGGCGGCGGCGCCATACCAGCACGCCGCTATCCCCGCACCGCCATGCCAGAAGCCCGGCCGCTCGAGATACGCTCCGGGCGTTCCGATCAGCTCGGCAGGCACGGCGTTGAACTGCACGCTGCCACTGGGAATCCGGGCCATGCCGGTGGCGTGCCAGCTCTGCGGGATATGCTCGACACCCGGCTCATCGGCCACCACGCGGACAAGAACCGGCCCGGCGTCGCTCTGCGCGGTGACCAGCGCGACATCGACCAGACCCGCGCCCGAGCACCAGGGTTTATGCCCGCTGACCGTTCCGGTGAGCGGATCGTAGCGCAGCGTCGCCTGGGGACCCTCCGCCGCCCAGACCGCAGCCAGACGGTCCGGGGCAAGCGGTGGGGCATCCAGGTCGGCAAGGATCGCCTGTGCATCGTGGTGCGCTTCGAGAACTTTCACCAGGCACAGGTCCTGCCCGGCGATGGCGGCCAATGCCCTCCAGCGCTCCAGCGTCTGTCCGCGACCCGGCAGGGGAAGGCTGGGCTGGTTGGCCAGGGCGGCGCGCGCGGCCAGGTCCAGTGCCGGCGCGGCATGGTCTGAAAGCCTATCCATCGTCAGCGCGCCGGAGCGCAGCAGGCGCTGGCGCGGCGGCAAGCCGCCCGCGACGGACGGTCGGGCAGGAAGTGTGCAGTCATGGGTCTCGCGCGAGGTGAAGATGAGGACCCACTGTTACCGCTGTAACGTGGTGCTCGGGTGAGCGGCATGTCGAGGCCATGTCGAAGGGGCGCTACGCCGCGCTCACCTCGACCCGCGCAGCGTGGACACTCCGAATCCTATGGAGCGCGCACCATGTCGAAACTGCCCATCAACCCCGGCGCCGACACCGACGACCAGCAGAAGGCGCATACGCCGGACAAGCTGCGCAACGACGACGCGAAGTGGAAAGGCAAGGACATGCCCGAGCAGGACGAGAACGCGCGTCCCGAGGATTACGAACGGCCACCCACGCCCTGACTCTGCACGCCATCCCGACATGGCCGGCGCACGGCATTTACTTGTAGCCGGCCAGACTTCCCACCCCACCGGACAAGCGGAGCACCTGCACATGCCAGTACCCAACTATCCCAAGCCGCCTTTCAACACGCCGCAGCAGTCCTTCCCCGGCAAGACCGACAAGATGGATCCACGACCCGACCATGGCGAACAGAGCTATGTCGGCCACGGTCTCCTCAAGGGCAAGAAAGCGCTGATCACCGGCGGCGACAGCGGGATCGGCGCAGCGGTGGCGATCGCCTACGCCCGCGAGGGCGCCGACGTTGCCATTGCCTACCTCCCCGATGAGGAGAAGGACGCCGCCTCGATCGGCCAGCTGATCAAACAGGCAGGCCAGAAAGCGCTGCTCTGCCCTTGCGACATCAGTGATGACGCGCAGGCGCAACAGTTGATCGAGCGGGTCACGAAGGGGCTTGGCGGTCTGGACGTACTGGTGAACAACGCTGCGTACCAACGCTACTACGAGTCTTTCGACGAGATAACGCTGGACGATTGGCGCAAGACCTTCGAAACGAATGTCCATGCTGTCTTCAATCTCACCAGGCTGTGCGTGCCCCATCTGAAGGATGGGGGCTCGATCATCAACACGGCATCTGTCAATTCGAAGAAGCCCACCCCGAACATCCTGCCGTATTCGTCCACCAAGGGCGCGCTCGCCAACCTCACCATTGGTCTGGCCGGGCTCCTTGCCGAAAAAGGCATCCGCGTCAATGCGGTGCTGCCGGGTCCAATCTGGACCCCGTTCATCCCGGCCGGCATGGCGGCAGAGGAGGTTGAACAGTTCGGCTCGCAGACGCCGTTCGGTCGTCCCGGCCAGCCTGCCGAGCTTGCGTCGGCGTACGTGATGTTGGCGGCAGACAGTGCGAGCTACACCTCCGGCGCGCTGCTGACCATCTCCGGCGGCGCCGTCACGCTCTGACCGGAATCGAGTGCCCATTCCTCCCCCAAAGGATGCCTGATGACCGCTGGAGAACGTTCTGAAAAGCCTGCCCAGTGCACCGCCGGTGTACAGACGGGCGGGCGTATGGCTCCATGAGCCCACCCAGCGTCCGCGCTGCAACCTGCGAGCGGGATGCAGACGGCCATGCACCGATCCACGCCTACGCGGTGATCGGCGATGGGCGTTCCAGTGCGCTGATTGCGCCCGATGGCAGCATTGACTGGTGGTGCGCGCCGTGCCTGGACGCGCCACCGCTGTTCGATCGCCTGCTGGACGCCGACACGGGGGGACGATTCGTCCTCTCCGCGCGTGAGGTGCAGACGGTGCAGCGCCGGTACCGACCCGACAGCAATGTGCTGGAAACGCGGGTGCGCACCACGTCCGGGCTCGCGCTGATCACCGAGTCACTCAACAGCGGACCTGCCGGCCGCCTGCCGTGGTCGGAGCTTGCCCGCCGGATTGAAGGCCTGGAAGGCAGCGTTGTATTCGACGTTCTGTATCAGCCCGGCACGCTGGCCGACACCCGCATGCCTTGGATGAGCGAAACGCCCAATGGCTGCGTCCACCATGTCGGGCCGGTGATGACCATGCTGCGGTACTCATCGCGTCTGCAGGTCATTGAGTTCGACGACCGCCGGGTGCGGGGATCGCTTCATGTAGAGGCGGGTGACAGGGAGATCATTGCCTTGCTGGCGTCGCAGGACGAGGTATTGCCGGTGCCCCCTTTGCGGGAGATCGACACACGCATCGAGCGCTCGGATCGTGAGTGGAAGCAGTGGGTCGCGGATCTGGAAGTCTGCAGCAGCGCACGCGAAGCGGTGACCTGTTCGGCGCTGGCGCTGAAGTTTCTCTGGTTCTCACCTACCGGCGCCATCGCCGCAGCGGTCACGGCTTCGCTGCCCGAGCGCATCGGCGGTGACAAGAACTGGGACTATCGCTACGCCTGGGTCCGTGATGCAGCGTACGTCATCAAGGCGTTCATCCGCGTGGGCGCGATGCCCGACGCGAAAGCCGGTTTCAGCTGGCTGATGACAACGATTGGCCGGCACCGGCCTGGCCTGGCGCCCTGTTTCACGCTGCGCGGCGAGCGGGTGGAAAACGAGCGTTACATCGACGTGCCGGGCTATCGCGACAGTCGGCCGGTGCGCGTGGGCAACACGGCCAACGACCAGCTCCAGACCTGCGTTTACGGCGACGTCATGGAAATGGCGTGCCGGGTGGTGGATGCAGGCCACGTGCTGGATCCGAGCACGGCGGCGCTGCTGTTCGAGCTCGCCGACGAATGCGCGGAAGGCTGGATGCGCAAGGACAGCGGTTTCTGGGAACTGGAAGACCTGCAGCATTACACGATGTCGAAAGTGGAGTGCTGGATGGCATTGACCCGTGCGTGTGAGCTGGCCCAGCAGGGCCACCTCAGCGGCGCCTGCCTGCCGCGCTGGCAACGGGAGAAGGATCGGATCCTGGACTGGATCGACACGCACTGCTGGGACGAAGGAAAGCAGTCGTATGTGATGCACGCGGGGACCGATCGGCTTGATGCCAGCCTGATGCTCGCTTCCCGCTTCGGCCTGGCGCAGGCCAGGCGCGAACGCTTCATCGCGACACGCGAGGCGATACGCCGCGAACTGTCCGACCCGAGCGGCGACCTGCTGTGGCGTTACGCCGGCATGCCCGACTGCGAAGGCACGTTCATCAGCTGCGCCTTCTGGATGGTCGAGGCGTACGGGCTGCTTGGCGAGCGCGAGGAAGCCGTGCGGCTGTTCGACGCGCTGCTGCAACGGGTCCGCAACGATGTGGGCCTGATGCCGGAAATGTGGGACCCGGCTACGGATACGGGGCTGGGCAACATGCCGCAGGGACTGAGCCATCTGGCGCTGGTCCACGCGGCGTTTTCTCTCGATGGCAACTAAGGAACTGACATGGCTTTGATCCACTCGATTCTCATCGGTGCGGTGGCCGGCATGCGTGCCATGACACCGCTCGCTGCTGTCACCCAAGCCGCGCGGACGCGCACCCTGCCCCGCGACAACGGTGCGCCGCGCCTGCTGGCCAACCCGCTGGCATCGGCCGGCATGCTGGCCCTGGCGGGCGGCGAACTGATGGGCGACAAAATGAAGACCGCGCCCGATCGCATCGTTCCCGCCGGCATGGTCGCCCGCGTCGCCACCGGCATCATCGCCGGTGCAGCGCTGGCGCCGCGGTCGCAGCGGGGACTCGGGGCCCTGCTCGGTGCCGGGACGGCGGTCGGCGCTGCGTACCTGACCTTCAATCTGCGCATGCGCGCCATCCGCCGCTTCGGCCAGACCCCGACCGGCGTGGTGGAAGATGCCCTCGCGGTCGGCAGTGCGGCGTTGATCACGAAATGTGCCGCGACTGAGCACTGATCCGGCCACACCCTGTAGCATGCAGCCACGCAGGCAGTCATCTGCCTGCGTCGGTACAACCGCGATTGAGCGTCGCGGTTACCTCCGTACGTGCCGCATCCAGCGCACGGGCCAGAAGGTCGCGTGCCCCGGACTCACTGGCGCTCCAGTTCAGCGCCGTGGCTTGGCCGCGGGCGTGGAACGGGGGGCTACCGGCACGCAGGACCTCCAGGGCGACCACGCCCGTCCGCGTCGATTCCTGTACGCCGAGATAAAGCTTGTGGATGCGCACGACCACCGACGCGGCGTCCACCGCCGTTGACCAGCCTACCCGGTCGAGGGCTTGCCGGACCTGGGCGGGTGCGTCCACCACCGTGTAAGCGCGGCGCCCCAGCAGACCCGTCTCCGGCGTGGTCCGCAGATCCACCACATCGTCCAGCCGGAGCGCGCAGGCAAGCCGCTGCGACGTCGGACTCGACAGGTCCGTGATCCGCGCCCGATCGATCCGTGTGGCGCAGCCCGACAGCAATGTCAGCGCGGAAAGGGTTAGCAACGCGGCTCCGTTCATGGCGTGGTCGCGGGCGCTGGACTGGCAGGAACCGGCTGCGCTCGATGGGACTCCCAGAACGCGTTGCGCGGCGCCGCCTCGGACGGCACGGATGCGGCGACAGACGGCGCGACAGAAGCGTCGGTGTGAGCTGGCGGCGACGTGCGGCCTTGCGTGGGGCTGGCTGCCGCAGGACTGGACGCAGGCGCTGACGGCGACAGCCCACGGTCCGCTTCGCGCAGTGCTTGCGCCCCCGTCACCCCGACGTAGAGGGACGTCACCGCCGCGCTGCGCTGGAGAGCGACCGGCTGGCCGGACTGCAGGGTCTGGTAGGCAACCAGGCTCTGCAGTCGCCTGTTGCCTGCGCGAACCCAGGGGACCCCGCCTTCGTGGCGTTCGGTGCGGCCCGGCACCCTGCGACCGGCGACCTCGGACTTCTCCTTCACCCTGAGGGCCCACTGCTGGCGCCCCTCCGCGGAAAAATCATAGATGAGCAGGGCCACCGCCTGCTCCACGGACTGGTCCATCAGCGCGCCAAGCTGCGCCTCGCCGAGCCCTGTCCACCGCGTGGACGCCGCCGGAGCCTGTGCGGGCGTTGCGAAGGTGGAGCGGAAGGTATACGGGCGATCGAACACGCGGCGCGAACGCACGGTGCCATTGCGTACGTTCCGATCCTCCAGCGACACCTGCAGCTTTACGTACAGCGTGCTCATGGAGGTATCCAGCGCATAACGGGGCCGGATGACGAGCGCGCGGGCGGGCATCTGCTGCAGGTCGGTCCGCGCCTCCCAGGGAACATGTGCGACAACGATC
Organism: Pseudomonadota bacterium; assembly: GCA_037033225.1. Lineage (GTDB taxonomy): Bacteria > Pseudomonadota > Gammaproteobacteria > Xanthomonadales > Xanthomonadaceae > Stenotrophomonas. Next base: position 78,437 of record JAZBLM010000001.1, on the reverse strand, counting down.
TGCGGCCGCTCGGCGATTCCCGATCCCGGCAGCCGCGCCTGCAGGGCCGCCACCAGCCGCTGTTCGAAATCGTAGCGGACCATCAGGTTGCGCAGTGGCTGGACCGCGACTTCCGCCTTCCTGGCTTCGGAATTCTCGATCGCCGTACCGACAAGCGCACCAATCAGCCCGAACTGCATGCCCAGTCCCGCCGACGCATCGAGCACGTCCACCGCCACTTCCTGCTGGGTCAGCTGGACCTCCACGGGCAGCTCCTGCGCCAAGGGCATCGGCAGCGACGTTTCCCTGGCCAGCACTGGCGTGCTCATGAGGCTGACGGTAACCACGAGCCAAAGACCTGTCCGCATGTCGCATCCCCGATGGAAGTGCCGGCACGGCCGGCTGCCGCGCGCCCAAGGCGCCCAGCCCTCCTTTTAGCTGAACGCACCGTTCACGTACAGAAGAAAAAAGGGGACGGAGGGGATTAAGCCTGCTTAATTCCCTCCGTCCCCTTTTTTTCGGTGGGATCGGGGACAATAGCGCCGGCCGGGCGGTGAGTCCCCGGCCGTTACAGCTGGGACCCGCATCAAGGCGGCCATTGCTCCGCTGTCCATGCCCTCCTGCTTTCCGGAACCGATTTGAACGCCACTGCCCCCGACCTGCCGTCCGACGCCGACACCCTGCCGTTGACCGACCGCCTGCGCGCGGCGCTGGACCTGCTGGAAACCATCGAGGCCGACCGCAGCATGCTCGACATGCTGCCCGAGGCCGATCGCGTGCGCCTGCACCAGGTGGTCGCCAAGGTCTACCACCCCGAGCCCAAGGCACGGCGGGCCAAGCTCAAGCAGCAGGCCAAGCTGCGCCACCAGGAGAAGGTCGCCAAGGCTGAAGCATTGCTGGAGCAGACCGGCATCCGCACCCTGCGCCGCAAACCTGTGTTCAGCACGCCGAACTATTTCCCGCCGCATGCGGCGGGCCTGCACGACGCGCGCAATGGCGAGGGGGCCGAGGCTGCGGCCGAGCCGCCCCATTCGCCCGAACTGCGCCACTGTTACGTGTGCAAGCAGAAGTTCACCCAGCTGCACCACTTCTATGACCAGATGTGCCCTGCGTGCGCCGAGCTCAATTTCCACAAGCGCACCGAGTCGGCCGACCTCAGCGGGCGCGTGGCGCTGCTGACCGGTGGACGGGTCAAGATCGGGTACCAGGCGGGGCTGAAGCTGCTGCGCGCCGGTGCCGAGCTGATCGTCACCACGCGCTTCCCGCGCGACTCGGCCGCCCGCTACGCCGAGGAGCCGGACTTCGCGGTGTGGGGCCACCGGCTGCAGGTGTACGGCCTGGACCTGCGCCATACGCCAAGCGTGGAAGCCTTCTGCAGCGAGCTGCTGGCGACCCGTTCGCGGCTGGATTTCATCATCAACAACGCCTGCCAGACGGTGCGCCGCCCGCCGCAGTTCTATGCGCACATGATGGCCGGTGAAACGGCCGCCCTGCACGAACTGCCGGAAACCGTGCGCAGGCTGGTCGGTCAGTACGAAGGGCTGCGCGGCCCGGAACTGTTGAGCGACGCTTCGGCGATCGCACTGCCGGCCGTGCAGGATCGTGGCCTGAACGGTGCCGACGGCCTGACCCGCGCCGCCGAACTGTCCCAGGTGGCGTTGCTGGAAGACGAACTGGTGGGCCAGCAGCATCTGTTCCCGGAGGGCCGGCTCGACCAGGACCTGCAGCAGGTGGACCTGCGCGGACGCAATTCGTGGCGCCTGCTCATGGCCGAAGTGCCCTCTGTCGAGCTGCTTGAAACCCAGCTGGTCAACGCCATCGCACCGTTCATCCTCAATGCGCGCCTGAAGCCGCTGATGCTGCGCACACCGGAACGTGACAAGCACATCGTCAACGTGTCCGCGATGGAAGGCCAGTTCTACCGCAACTTCAAGACCACCCGCCATCCGCATACCAACATGGCCAAGGCCGCGTTGAACATGATGACGCGGACCTCGGCTGCCGATTACCAGAACGACGGCATCCACATGAACAGCGTGGATACCGGCTGGGTCACCGACGAGGATCCGGCCGACATCGCCGCCAGGAAAGTGCAGGAAGAGCGCTTCCACCCGCCGCTGGACATCGTCGACGGTGCCGCGCGCATCGTCGATCCGATCATCCATGGCTTCAACACGGGTGAACACGTGTGGGGCCAGTTCCTGAAGGACTACGCACCTACTGACTGGTGAGGCCGCACCCGTGGCCGTCGGACCGATGACCCGGGTTGCGGACTGTCCGCGTCCAGCGCGAGGTCGATCTGCTGCAGCAGCATCGACCTCGCCGCCAGTCCGGGCATCAAGCGCACGCAGTGACGCAGCATGCGAAGGTCCTGCTGGCGGCCCAGCGCATCGGTGAGCCGGTGCAATGACCGCGCGTTTTTTCGGCGCGCAGTGTCCTCCTCGCCTGCCGACAGGCCCAGCGACTCCAGCGTGTCCAGTTGCATCCGCAGCCGTCGCGCACGGCGTCGCCATGCGTGCAGCCGTTCCACGTCGCCGCTGTCCTGCGCGCGACGCCGCGCCTTGTCCACCCGCCGCCTGCTGCGTGCCACCGCCGCGCGCACCCCACGCTTGCGCAGCGCATCCCACCGATGGCCGCGCAACGCGTCGGCCGCCCGTTTGACGCTGAGCAGGCGCCTGCCGAAACCAGGATCGCTGGTGCAGGCACGTTGCAGCAGGTCGTCGCGTCGCTGACGCAGTCGGACGATCACCCCGGACCAGCCGTCCCTGCCTGCTCCCAGTCCCTCGGCGACTTCAACGATGACGTGCGCGTCCCGCAGCGTGGACAGGCCGCGCGCCAGCCTTCGCAGTCGATGGTCCACCGCATCCAGGGGCGCGTCATCGGTCTCGAACAGGGCCAACGCCGCACGCAGGCGGCGGATCGCTTTGCGCGCGCGGTGCACGCCGTCATGGATGTTCGCGGCGTCCCCCAGAGCGTGCTGGATCTCGGCACAGTCCTGCTGTAGCAGCCGGGCGGCAGCTTCACCCACGGACCCTGAGGACATCGCGCACTCTCCGGCTGGACGGTCCGTCGAGTCTAGCCGACCTCGCGGACGCCGCTGGCCACGCGCCGCGCCGCGCGGGTCTGCCGGCCTGCGGGTCCACGGCGCCTTAACTTCCTCGTCATATGCTGAGTCAGCAGAAACCCCCTGGTCATTACAAGGAACGTCCATGAAGAAGCTCCACGCCGCCCTTATCGTTGCCTGCCTGTCCGGCGCCAGTGCCGCTGCCTCGGCCGAATCCGTGAACCTCACCAACAGTGCCGATGGCACCAGCCGCGACGCCGGCATCGCGGCGGTGAAGCAGAAGCTGCAGGCCGCATGCACCGACCGCAAGGGGCGTCCTGACGTGGCGTCGTTTGAAGTGGTGTTCGAGAAGACCAGCGACAACCCGAACGTGCCCAAGCCGTATTACGTGGATGGAAAGATGCAGTGCGAGCTGCCGTGATGGCGTCGCCTGCGGCAGCCGGCGCTGCCGGTCCCGGGTGATATAGTCGAGCGCAACGGGCCGGCATGGTGCCGGCCCACGCGTTACAGGGAGTTGTCATGGGTCTTCGGCAGGCGGTGGCGGGTGCGGTGGGTGGTGTGCTGGCTGACCAGTGGAAGGACTTCCACACGGTTCCCGACGGCCTGCCCGCCACGGCAGCGCTGTTCGCGGCGGTGCCGCGCGGTACCAATGCCGGGCGTGGCTCGAACACCGCTGGCTCCTCCAACATCATCAGCAACGGCTCGAAGATCGTCGTACCCGAAGGCTATGGCCTGTTGCTGCTGCAGGACGGCGCGGTCACCGCGTTCGTGGCCGAGCCGGGCGGCTATGAGTGGCAATCCGACGACCTCAACTCGCAGTCGGTCTTTGCCGGTGACGGTCTGGTCAGCACCTTCATCAAGCAGAGCTGGGAGCGCTTCAAGTTCGGCGGCCAGCCGGGGTCGCAGCAGCTGGCGTTCTTCGTTTCGCTGAAAGAGCTGCCCGACAACCGCTTCGGCACGCAGTCGGAGATCTACTGGGACGATGGCTTCCTTGGTACCCAGGTAGGGGCGATCACGCGCGGCTCCTATACGCTCAGGATCGTCGACCCGATCCTGTTCGTGAAGAACTTCGTGCCTGCCCGATACCTGCAGCCCGGCCAGGTCTTCGACTTCACCGACATGGACAACGCGGCCGCCAGCCAGTTGTTCAACGAGGTGGTGGGATCGTTGGCGCCGGCGTTCAGCCTGTACACCAACGACCCGGGCAAGGGCAACCGCATCAGCCGCCTGCAGCAGGATTCGCTCGGGTTCGCGCAGAGCCTGTCCAGCGCGGTGGAACAGGGTTACCAGTGGAAGTCCGATCGGGGTCTGGCCATCGTCAAGACCACCATCGTCTCCATCGAGTACGACGCTGCGACACGTGAGCTGTTGAAAACGGTTCAGCGCGCCGATGCGCTGGCCGGTGCGCGCGGCAACTCCAACCTGCAGGCCAGCGTCGCGCAGGGCATCCAGTCGGCCGGCGAAACCGGTGGCGCGGCCGGGCTGGTCGGCGTCGGCATGGCGTCTGGAATGTTCGGCGCAGGCAGCCTGCAGCAGCCCACCGCGCCGGCCGCAGCCGCTGCGGATGACACCGTGGCCCAGCTGAAGAAGGCCAAGGAGCTGCTGGACCTGGGGCTAATCACCCAGGACGACTACGACAAGCTGAAGGCCAAGGCGCTCGGGCTTTAACGCCGGCCGCCTCTCTGCATGACCACTTCACGCACTCCGCCGCCGTTGCCGGCGGCGTCCCCCGCCATCGGCCCGGGATCGCCGCAGGATGTTCCGCCTCTGCCCGGCAGCCTGCCGGTGGATCCGGCCAGCGTACCCCCGCCCATCCGCGAGGAACTGCTGGCACCGGACCCGGTCGCCCTGGACACCCGCGCTTCCGAATTGAAGGACGGCGTCAACCGCTGTCCGAAATGCGGCTCCAGCGACGTACGGCTGAAGATCGGCAGCGACGTCCTGGTCTGCCGGTTCTGCCGCAACGAATGGCACGGCGCACGCGTGGAAGAAGCGTTCGGCTTCGGCGAGGGCATCGACCAGCTGCGCGGCGATGTCATCGCCTCCGGCGCGCGCGACATCGATGCCGGCACCAGCAGCCTGATGACCTTCAAATGCACCGGGTGTGGTGCCGAGGTCACCGTCAACACGGAAAGTACCATGACCGCGCGGTGCCACTGGTGCCGTCACGTTTTCGGCGTCAACGAGCAGGTGCGCAACGGCGCCGTGCCGGACGCCGTGTTGCCGTTCCGGATCAGCAAGAGCGACGCGGTGTCGCGCATCCGCCAGTTCGTCGACAAGCGGCGACTGTTCGCGTTGAAGGCGTTCAAGGACGAGTTCACCCCGGAGAACGTCATCGGTGTCTACCTGCCTTACATGATCGTCGACAGCCACGTCAGCGCAAGCGTCAGTGGCAGGGGCGAGATCCTCACCCGCGAGTACACGCGGGGCACCGAGAAAAACCGCAAGACCTACTACGACGCGGACGTGTACGCGGTGGAACGGAGCGTGGATTTCACCGTCGACGACCTCCCGCTGGAATCGTCGGCTGAGCGCCGCAACCTGGATACGTCGGCCAACACCAACAACATCATCAACACCATCCTGCCGTTCGACACCCAGAATGCGCTGAAGTGGAACGCGTCGTTCCTGGTAGGGTTCAGCTCCGAGAAACGCAACCTGGACGTGGACGCGCTGCGTCCCCAGCTCGAAGACCAGCTGCTGTCGATCGCGCGCGCGCAGGTGGAGCGCTCGGTGGGACGGTACGACCGCGGCGTGCGCTGGGAACGCGAACGGCTGGACGTGCACGGTTCACGCTGGGTCTCGATGTACCTGCCGGTCTGGCTGTATTCGTATCACCAGCCCGGACGCCGGAATGGCATGCTGCATTACATCGCCGTCAACGGCCGCACTGGCGAAACCATGGGCAGTGTCCCGGTGCAGAAATGGAAACTGCTGCTCGCCGCGCTGACCGCCGGCACGGTGGTTGAGGCACTTGCGATCTGGATCGTGGTGGCGGCGCTATGAGCGATGACAGTGGCATCCTGTTCCTGCTGGCGGCCGGCCCGGCCAGCGCTACGGCGCTGTACTGGGGCCTGTACCGCTATTACCGCAACACCGACAAGTCACATGGCTTTGAACGGGAGACCACTGTGGTCGCCAAGCCGGTCACCGGCTCGGACAACCGCGTGGACACGGTGACGGGCACGCAGGAGCGGCGGATCCGCGGCGACAACGTCCGGGACTACCGTCGACGCGTGATGCGCGACGGCTGACGCGTGGCCACAACGTCGCCCCCCCGGCGTCGGGCCAGGAGACATGTGGTTCTGGTCATCCGCGGCGCTCACGTCGCCGTGCAACCGGCGGACCTACGGTGAGCGCAACCCTCCTGTCGAGCCAACCGCGTGCACCCGCCTTTCCTGCCTGAGCGCCGCCGGCTCCTCCGTGCCGGCGCAATGACCCTCGCCGCCGCCCCCCTCCTCGCCTGCTCCACCCGCATCGCCGGCGCCGCATCGAGCGCGCCGTCCAGCGCGCAGGGACGCGCAGTCATCGCAGCGTCGGCCACGGCGGGGCCGTTCAGCGGCACGCCCGAAGAAGGTGTCGTTACCTGGCGCGGCATCCGCTACGCCCGCGCCAGCCGCTTCGGCCTGCCGCGCGTCGAGCCGCTGCCCGACATTCCCACGGACTGCAGCCACTTCGGCGCCACCGCAGCCCAGCCAAAAGGCGCCGGCGGCGCCCGCAGCGAGTCCGACGATCCTTTCCACCTCAACATCTGGTCACCGGCGGCGGACACGCGGCTACGGCCCGTGCTGGTGTGGATCCACGGCGGTGGTTTCCAGACCGGTTCGGGTTCGCTTTATGAAGGCCACGCGCTGGCTGCGCAGGGCGACATTGTCGTCGTCACGTTCAACTATCGCCTGGGCGTGATCGGATTCTCCGATTTTTCGGCCCTCGGCATCCCCAACAATCGCGGGCTGCACGACCAGATCGCCGCGCTGCGCTGGGTGCAGGCCAACATCGCACTGTTCGGCGGCGACCCGGACAAGGTCACCGTCGCAGGCGAATCGGCAGGCTCGACCTCGGTGTCGCTGTTGATGGTGGCACGCGGCGTCGAGCCGCTGTTCCGTGCCGCCATCATGCAGAGCGGCGCCCTCAACCTGCTGCATGACCGCGAGATCGCGCACCGGCAGTCGCTGCACTACAGCCGATTGCTGGGCGCCGATGCGTTGGACCGCGCCGCGCTGGAAAGCGTGCCGGTATCGCGGCTGCTGGATGCCCAGGCGAAGGTCGCCGACGCGTTTCCCGGCATGATTCCGGCGGCGCCGATCTACGACGGCGACCTGCTGCCGCCCTCGTTCGAGGCCGCCCAGCGTGCCAGCACGCCGTCCATCCCCCTGCTGGCCGGCGCCATGCGCGAGGAGATCCGCTTCTTCAGCCTGCCCGGCGCGCGCACCACGCTCCTGCGTGAGCGCGGAGAACTGCTGTCCCAGGTCAGCTGGCTGCTTGGCCGGACCGCCGCCGCGCGAATCGCCGCAGCCTATCCGGATACGAAAGCGGGCAACCAGGCACTGGGGACAGATGCCAACTTCCAGATGCCGACGCGGCACTTCGCCGAGCGCCATGCAGCACGCGGGAACAAGGCGTGGGTCTATCGCTTCGACCTGGGTGGCCTGTTGCTTGGCGCGGCCCACGCGGTCGATCTCACCTATCTGTGGCCACTGCACGGCGTTGTCTTCACTGCCCTGCGCGGCGGCCCGCTGACCGGCAGTCGCCGCGCGCTCGCCGAGCGCATGCGCGAGCGCTGGATCCGGTTCGTGCGCGATGGCGACCCCGGCAGCGCGTGGCCGCCGTACATCCTGCCCGCACGCCCGACCCTGATCATGGATCGCAGCGACCGGGTGGAGCTCGATCCGGATCGCGCGCGTCGCGAAGCGTGGGCCGGTCAGGAGATCGAGATCGCCCGCCGCCGCTGACGGTCACGGCGTCGGAACACCCACGCCCGGCGTCTCCGGCAGCGTCGGCCCGGCGGCCGGCTCCGCCGCAGCGGGGTGTCCGGATGCGATGTCCACACCGAACGTTGCCAGGTAGTGCGCGCGATGGCCCAGCACGTAGGGATGCAGCTCGTGGAAGCAGTCGTCGCCTCCGTCATCGCCCACGCCGTATGCCGCCAATATCTGCGTGCGCAGGTCCGGGGGGACGAAGCGGGATTCGTAGCGCCCCGGCAGGTCAGGCGCGAACACCGTGGCCCAGGCCTGCTGCAGCTGCGGCGGCGGTGCAGCGTACATCGCCACCATCGCACCGTCGGCCTCCGACCGGCGTGCCAGCAGGTAGCCATCAGCGTCCACCTTGGCCGGCTTGAAGGTGCCGATCGTGTAGATGTAGCGCGCAAGGTCGATCTCACCCTTGATCCGGGGAAACAGACGATGGAGGTCGAACAACATGTGCCGCGTCAGCGTGCGTGACTCCGGGCCCTTGATCTTCAGCAGTTTCTCGACGCGGTCCCAGATCGGGAACGAGCGCGGAACGGCAAGCAGGACGATTTCGCGGCGCTCGGCGCGATTGGATTTGAACAGTTCCTGCAGGACCAGATGCATGTCAGACATTGAGAGACGTTCCGTTGGCCGGGGCCGCGTGCGCGCATGATAGCGGGTCGCCGACAGCGGCGGCGCGGGTTGCCGGAAACACAGCGCAGCGGCGATGGACATTCCGCCCTGCGTGCGGCGGCGTGCTAGTTTCGGGGTGACTCCCTTGTCGAGCGGACGCCTGATGAAACCGACGATGCCCACTCGCCGGCACGCCTGCATGATGGCCGTGCTGCTGGCGCCTTCCATGCTCGCCCAGGCCGGCGACGCGCGGAATCCCGCGACGGATGCGTTCGACCTGGTCGAGGAAGCCCCTTCTTCCGTATTTGTCGACGCCACCGCGACCCACGTTCCTACCGCGCCCAGCCTGCATTCCACCGATTCGGTGTTCGTCGACGTCAACGGCGACGGCCGCCTTGACGTGGTGGTGTCGGTCGAACACGGGGTCAACCGGCTGTATCTCAACGAGGGCGCTGGCCGCTTAGCCTACATGCCCGATGCGTTCGGCACGCAGCGGCGCGACAACGAACACGTACGCGCTGCGGACTTCGACCGGGACGGGGCGATGGACGTGGTGTTCATCAGCGAATCCGACGGGGAGCACCAGCTGTTCATGGGCAACGGCAAAGGAGGATTCATCGATGCCAGCGACCGCCTGCCGGCAGGCAGCCAGGGCAACGGGCTGGCCGTCGGCGATCTGAACGGCGATGGCCTGCCGGACATCTTCATCGGCAGCACGAACGAGTCCACCCCCCAGGCCGACATGGCGGCGCCTCGCTCACGCAGCCTGCTGTTCTTCAACGACGCGGCAAGGCCCGGCCACTTCATCGATGCCAGCGGCACCCACCTGCCGCAACGCGAGGAGCACACCGAAGGCGTCGCGCTGGCGGACCTGGACGACGACGGCGACCTGGACGTCGTACTGGCCAGCCCCACGCACCCGAACCGCCTGCTGCTCAACGATGGGCAGGGTCGGTTCACCGATGCCTCGGACCGGCTTGAACTGACCGTCCCGATGGAAACACGCGAAGTGCATGTGGCAGACCTCACCGGCGACGGCCATCTGGATATCGTGTTCTTCAACATCACCAGCAACAACGCAGCCTGGGACAAGGATCCGCAGACGCGTCTGCTGGTCAACGACGGCACGGGACACTTCCGCGACGAGTCCGCACAGCGGCTGCCGTCCCACACCTTTTCCAGCTGGGCCGGCACCGTCGTCGACTTCGACGGCGATGGTCACCCGGACCTGCTGGTCGGCGCGATCCAGGTGCCGGGCTTCGTGCCGCTGCAGCTGCGCGCCTGGCGCAACGACGGCACGGGCCACTTCAGCGACGCCACAGCCGAGGTCGTGCCCGGCATCACCGTAGGCCGCAGCTGGAGCATGGGCCAGGGCGATCTGGACGGCGATGGGGGCACTGACGTGCTGGTGGGCGGCTGGGGCACCCAGGCACGCCTGCTGCTGTCGAAGGGACGGCGCTGACGGCCGCCGGTGAACGGCCGCTACGGCTGCCGGCCGCCCGCCCTGCCCTGGCCCGGTACGCCGGGCAAGGGATGCGGCGCGACACCCTCGTCGGTCATCTTCACCGGCAGGATCAGGCCCTGCGCGTCGAAGTACATGCGGTCGATGGCCGTGGCGCGTTCATGACGGCTGGTCTTTCCCAGCGGGCGGCGGTGATAGACGATGTACCAGTCGTCGCTGCCCGGCGGGTTGATCAACGAATGGTGGCCGGCGCTGGTGGCCACGTTCGGATCCTGCTGCAGGATCTTGCCGATCCGCTTGAACGGCCCGGTGGGTGAATCACCGATAGCGTAGGCAACCGAATAGTCCGGCTCGCCCCAGCCCCCTTCCGACCACATGTAGTAATAGCGCCCGTTGCGCTTGAACATCAGCGACCCTTCGACATACTCCGGCGCCGGGGTGATCTCCTTGAACAGGGTGCCGTCCGGCAACGGCTGCACACCGCTGAAGTCGTCCTTGAGCCGGACGATATTGGCGTGTTTCCAGCCGCCATAGATCATGTACCAGGCGCCATCATCGTCCCTGAAGACATACTGGTCGATAGGCTGGGCGCCGTTATGAAAACTGCCGACAAGCGGCTTGCCGAGCAGATCACGGTACGGTCCCTCAGGCCGGTCGGCGACCGCCACGCCGATACCCCCCACTTCGTCATCGGTCTTGATGTCATTGGCGGAAAAGAACAGGTAGTACCGGCCCTCCTTCTCGACGACCGACGGCGCCCACAGCGCTTCGCGGGCCCAACGCACCGCCTCGATCCTCAACACGCCGGGATGGCGCGTCCACGTCACCAGATCAGGCGAGGAGAACGCATCGAACGCCACCTGCTCGGCGTAGGGCCTGGAGGATGTCGGGTAGATCCAGTACGTGCTGCCGAACACGGCGGCCTCGGGATCGGCATACCAGCCGGGCAGGATCGGATTGCCCGACATTGCCTGCGGCGCAGGCGCGGATGTCTCCGCCGACACGCTGAACGAAACGGCGGCGATCACCGCAACGGATAGGACTGCTGCCTTCAGAAACGCCATGCCGTGCACTCCAGGACGGGACGGCTCGAGTTTAGATCGATTCAAGCCGCATGCGCCAGCCGCATTTCCACACAAGGGGACCGACCCTGCAGCTCGCGCCGGCCCGCGGCGATGCCCCCTGCCCGGTGAAGGACGTGCACTCACTGCGGTCGCAGGAACGATATTCTAGGCAGGCTGACCGTGTCATCTCCGCACCCCTCCGCGAGACCTTCTTGAACCCGACCTCTTATCCGTATCCCCAAGCCGACCGAGACGCCGAACGGGTAAAGCTCGCGCTCGCCGCAGGCGCCATCATCGGCACATGGTTCTGGGACATTCCCCAGGACCAGGTCACCGTGGACGACGCGCTCGCCCAGGCGTTCGGCCTCGATCCGGCCGTGGCCCGCAGGCCCGTTCCGCTGCAGGACATCGTGTCGGTGGTGCATCCGGAGGACCGCGCCGGGCTGGAGCAGGCGATCAGCGCGGCGGTGGCACGGGGCGGCCGCTACGCGCATCAGTACCGCACGCGCGGTACCGATGGCGTCTATCGCTGGATCGAGGCGGTCGGCCGCGTGGACATCGATGCCCAGGGTCGGGCCGTGGGTTTCCCGGGCGTGTTGATCGACATCGACGAGCGTCGCCAGCTGGAAGCCGAGCGTGACCAGGCGCAGACACTGCTGCGTTCCTTCGTCGAAGCAGCGCCGGGCGTGGTGTACGCCAAGGATCGCCAGGGTCGCCTGTTGATCGGCAATCGCGGTACCACCGAGCTGCTCGGCCTGCCGCCGGAGCAGTACATCGGGCGGACCGACGCGGAGCTGCTGCGCGATCCGGTGCAGGCTGCCGCCCTGATGGCGACCGATGAACGCGTCATGGCCAGCGGCTGTACCGAGCAGGTAGAGGAAGAGGTCAGCTTCCCCGATGGACGCCGCGCGTGGTGGCTCTCCACCAAGGCACCGTTGTTCGATGCCGACGGCAACATCGCGGGGCTGGTCGGCACGTCGCTGGACATCACCGGACGAAAAGCGGCTGAAGCCCGCCACAACGAAACCGAAGAACGGTACCGGCTGGCCGCGCGTGCGACCAACGATGCGATCTGGGACTGGCGGATGTCCGACGGCCACGTGGTCTGGAACGAGGCGCTGCACACCCTGTTCGGCCATACGCTGACCGAAACCGACGCGCTGTGGTGGCTGGACCACATCCACCCCGAGGACCGGCAGCGCGTCGACGCCACGATCCACGCCGTGATCGAGGGCGAGGACTCGGCCTGGTCGGGGGAATACCGCTTCCGGCGCGCGGACGGCAGTTATGCGGTGGTGCTGGATCGTGGCACGGTGCTGCGCGGCCCGGATGGGGAACCGCACCGCATGATCGGCGCGATGCTGGACCTGAGCGGTCGCAAAGCCGCCGAAGCGGCGCTGGCTGAAAGCGAGGAGCGCCTCCGCTTCGCCACCGAGGCCGGTGACATGGGCTTCTGGGACGTTGACCTGGTCAACAATGTGCTGATCTGGCCGCGACGTACCAAGGCCATGTTCGGCATCTCGGCGCATGTGCCGGTGTCGATGCAGGACTTCTACGCCGGACTGCACCCGGATGACCGCGATGCGACGCACGCAGCGTTCGAGGCCGCGGCGGATCCCGAACTACGCGCGTTATACGACGTGGAGTACCGCACGATCGGCAAGGAAGACGGCATGGTGCGCTGGGTGGCCGCGAAGGGTCGAGGGCTGTTCGAGCGTGGCACGTGCGTACGCGTGCTCGGCGTGGCCGTTGATGTAACCGCCCGCCGCTTGGCCGACGCCCGCCTCAAGGAGCTCAACGAACATCTTGAAACGCGGGTGGCGCAGGAAGTCGCGCAGCGCACGCGGGTCGAGGATGCGCTGCGCCAGAGCCAGAAAATGGAGGCCGTAGGCCAGCTGACCGGCGGCATCGCGCACGATTTCAACAACATGCTGGCGACCGTGATCGGGCCGCTGGATCTGCTGGCGGCGCGGCTCGGAGACGATGACCCGCGGGCCAAGCGCTACATCGACATGGCCATTGACGGCGCGCGCCGCGCCGCGCAGCTCACCCAGCGCCTGCTTGCGTTTTCGCGGCAACAGCCGCTGCAGCCGGTGCCGGTGGATGCGAACCGGCTGGTGGCAGAGATGTCGGATCTGCTGATCCATTCACTGGGCAGCAGCGTGCGCCTGGAGACGGTGTTGGCGGCGGATCTGTGGTCGGCCTTCGCTGATGCCAACCAGCTCGAGAACGTGATCCTCAACCTGGCCGTCAATGCTCGTGACGCAATGCCCGGTGGCGGCCGGCTGACCGTCGAGACCGCCAACCGACGCATCGGTCCCGATGGTGACATCGACCGTTCCGGCGTGCCGGCCGGTGACTACGTGCAGATCGCCGTCGCTGACAACGGCAACGGCATGTCGCCCGAGGTCATGGCCAAAGCCTTCGAGCCGTTCTTCACCACGAAGAAAGTGGGCCAGGGGACGGGGCTTGGGCTTTCACAGGTCTACGGCTTCGTGAAGCAGTCTTCGGGTCACGTGCGCATCGCCTCGACGCTGGGCGAAGGAACCACGGTCAGGATTTTCCTGCCGCGGCTGATGGCGGTGATCGATGATCCCGTCGTCGCGGACCCCGGCTCGCAGCAAGCCGTGGTGGAAGGAGGCCAGGAGCTGATCCTGGTGGTGGAAGACGAGCCGGGCGTGCGGCAGTTCTCCATCGATGCGCTCAGCGAGCTCGGCTATCCGGTACTGGCAGCCGATGGCGCAGCGGCGGCGCTGACGCTGCTGGAACGGCATCCTGGCATCGCACTGCTGTTCACCGACGTGCTGATGCCGGAGGTCAATGGCCGCGAGCTGGCCGACGAGGCACTTCGGCGGCGACCGGATCTCAAGGTGCTGTTTGCTACCGGGTACAGCCGCAATGCCCTGGTGCAGGATGGGATGCTGGATCCCTCGGTGCAGTTGATCGGAAAGCCCTTCACCGTGCAGGAGCTTGCCGCGCGGGTACGGGCGGTGCTGGGCTGACGGCCTGTGCGGGCGGCCGCGTGATCGGACTGCTCCGTTACAGGGTGAACCGATGGTGGTCAGGCGGCGGGGCCGCCCGCCGAAGCCGGCTCCGGACGGAGCCGGCCTTGCATTGCATCAGCCGGCAGCTTCCGGTGCTGCAGGCGTTGCAGGTGCTGCAGCTGCAGGCGCTGTGGGCGCGGGTTCCGTCGGTGTGACGCGCCAGATCGTGTTGGCCAGGTCATCGGCCACGATCAGGGCGCCGCGGGGATCCACGGTGACGCCGACCGGGCGGCCGCGCGTCAGCCCGTCCTCGGTCCGGAATCCGGAGACGAAGTCGATGGGCTGGCCGGCCGGCTTGCCGTCACGGAACGGAACGAACACCACCTTGTAGCCGACGGGCGGGTTGCGGTTCCAGCTGCCATGTTCGCCGACAAACACGCCGTCAGCGAACTTCGCTCCCATGGCCGGACCGGAAAACGACACGCCCAGCGCGGCCACGTGCGAGCCCAGCGCATAATCCGGGGCAATCGCCGAGGCGACCTTGGCGGGATCCTGCGGCATCACGCGGGTGTCGACATTCTTGCCCCAGTAACTGTAAGGCCAGCCGTAGAAGGCGCCCTCGCGCAGTGAAGTGAGGTAGTCCGGCACCAGGTTGGGACCAATCTCGTCGCGCTCGTTGACGACCGCCCACACCGTGCCCGTGCCCGGCTGGACCGCCAACGCGGTCGGATTGCGGATGCCGCTGACATAGGTCTTGTGGGCGCCGGTGGCGGCGTCGACCTGCCACACAACGGCGCGATCCACTTCCGCCGCCATGCCGCGCTCGGTGATGTTGCTGTTCGAACCGATGCCCACGTACAGGTAACGCCCATCCGCGCTGGCGGCCAGCGACTTGGTCCAGTGGTGGTTGATCGCAGACGGCAGGTCGGTCACCTTGGTTGGTGCGCCGCTGGCCCGGGTCTGGCCCTCCACATAATCGAAGCGGACCAGCGCATCCTGGTTGGCGACGTACAGAACGTTTCCGATCATTGCCAGACCGTAGGGTGCGTTGAGTTTGTCCGCGTAAACGCTGCGCGTCTCATAGACACCGTCGCCATCCGCATCGCGCAGCAGGGTCAAGCGGTTGCCGCTCTTGACCGTCGTGTTGCCCTTCGCCTTGATCTTGCCGGCGATGACATCCTTGGGCTTCAGCTTCGGCGCGTTGCCGCCGCGCCCTTCCGCAACCAGGATGTCGCCGTTCGGCAGCACCAGGGTCTGCCGCGGGATGCCCAGGTCGGTGGCGATGGCCGCGATGCGGTAACCCGCCGGGACGGTCGGCACAGTGTCGCCCCATACCGTTGGCTTGGCGATGGTCATGTCCGGCATCAGGTCGCGCTTCGGGCTGGGCATTTCCGGGGCAGCGCCGTACTGGTCCAGCTGCGGGGCGGACTTGCTGCAGGCCGCGAGCGAGGCGGCCAGCACGGTGAGGGTCAGTACGTGAGTGATCGGACGGTTCATCGTGCACCTCGGATGCGCAGGGTGGAGAAACCGATCCAGGTCGCAACCAGCGCCAGCACGGTGAGAATCGCCGACATCACCAGGCCCGCCGGCATCACCGCCCAGGCGTCGCGTGCGTGATGCAGACAGTTGAAGAAGCCGAGGATCCAGATGACCGCCAGCAGCAGGACGTAAAGCAGGCCGTGGCGGTGGCGCACCAGGCCGACGATGCCGCACAGCAGGGCCAGCGTGGTGTGGACCATGGCGCCGATGAGCAGCCAGGACGCGAAGTTGCTCCACTGGACGTCGAACGCGGTCCAGTACGCATAGTCACTCAGCAGGCTGCCGAGAAACAGCGGCAGGACGCCGCCAAGCACAAAGGCGTGGAAGGGATGCAGGACCCAGTAAGGGGTCACCGGCGGATGGGTAGACATGGATTTCGCCTCGGAAGGGGCTGCGAAGGGTGGTTCATCCTGACAGCGGCGGTGCCTAGGGCCCGTGATGCCGCCACGCGGATCGTGCCCGGCCCGACCCGCAGGTCGGGCATCGGCGCGCGCCGATGCTGATGCCGATGCGCCGAAGCTCAGCCATTGTCCCGGAAGGCCGGATACAGCGACATGCCGCCGTCCACGAACAGCGTGGTGCCGGTTATGTAATCGGCTTCATCCGAGGCGAGCCAGACCGCAGCGCGGGCCGCATCCTCAGGCTCGCCGATGCGTCCGTAAGGAATGAGCCGCAGCAGCTTTTCCAGCGCGGCCTCGCTGTCCCAGGCTTCTTTGTTGATCGGCGTCCGGATCGCACCCGGCGCAATCGAATTGATGCGGATACCCTCGCCCGCCACCTCCTGGGCCAGCGACCGCGTCAGCATGCGGCTGCCTCCCTTGGCCGAGGCGTAGTTGACATGCCCGGCCCAGGGAATCACCTCATGCACCGAACTCATCGCAATCACGGTGCCGGCACTGCGGGCCGGGCGCTCCTGGCTGGACTGGCGGCGGAACCTGCGCACGGCTTCACGTGCGCAGAGGAACTGGCCGGTCAGGTTCACGTCGATCACCGTATTCCAGTCCTGCAGGCTCATGTCGGTGATTGCCGCATCCTTCTGGATCCCGGAGTTGCAGACCACGATGTCAACGCGGCCGAAGGCCGCTGCGGCTTCATCGAACAGGCGCACCACGTCTTCCTCGTCCGACACGTCGGCCTGGATCACCACTGCCCGGCCCCCTTTGCGGATGATGCACTCGGCAAGGTCTTCAGCGGGTGCTTCCTGCGAGTGGTAGTTGATGACCACGGCGGCACCGGCGGCCGCCATGGCGTCGGCGACGGCAAGGCCGATTCCAGAACTGGCGCCTGTAACAAGGGCGACATGGCCGGCAAGGGACTGAGGGTGGGCGGGCATGGCAGGATTCCTGGCTGGGGACGCCAGCGTGCACAGGCCGCTGTCAGCACCGCGTCCATGCACCGCGACTGGGTGATGCGGGCGACGGCTGTCACCTGGCATCGGCAGCCTCTGCACCTGGACTGGACATCCGCACGCGCATTGTGGAGGCCTGCGCCCTAGCCGGAACTGCCATGAGCGAGCACACCGCACCATCCCACCCTGCCCTGCCGCTGCGGGATCCGTCCCGCGCGGCGCCACGCTACCCCGTCACCCTGCAGATCAACGGGCAGACCCATGCGCTGCAGGTCGCCTCCACGGTCAGCCTGCTGGACCTGCTGCGCGAGCAGCTCCAGCTCACGGGAACGAAGAAAGGCTGTGACCACGGCCAGTGCGGCGCCTGCACCGTACTGGTGGACGGTCGGCGCATCAACAGTTGCCTGACCCTGGCGGTGATGCAGGACGGCGCCAACGTGACCACCATCGAGGGCTTCGCGGACGGCGACACGCTCCACCCCCTGCAGCAGGCGTTCGTCGCCTGCGATGCGCTGCAGTGCGGCTACTGCACGCCCGGCCAGATCTGCTCGGCACAGGGACTGATCGATGAAGGACGGGCCCATGACCGTGACCAGGTGCGCGAGCTGATGAGCGGCAACATCTGCCGCTGTGGTGCCTATCCCCAGATCACCGACGCGGTCATGTCGGTGCTGGCCACGCAGCAGCCGGTGGCGGAGGACCCCGTCCCGCAGGCGTGGACGCCAGGGACGGTGCCCGCATGATTCCGGCCACCTACCAGCGTGCCACCGCCATTGCAGACGCCGTCAGCGCGCTGGCAGATGCGGGCCCTGAACGCGACGTCCGGCCCGTGGCCGGCGGTACGAATCTGCTCGACCTGATGAAGCTGCAACTGGTCAATCCTGATTCCCTGGTCGACATCAACCGCCTCCCGCTGGACGCCATCGAACTGGGCGAGGATGGTGGCCTGCGCCTGGGCGCGACCGCCCGCAATGCCGATACCGCGTGGCACCCATTGGTCGAGACCGGTTATCCGCTGCTCTCCGCGGCCATGCTGGCGGCGGCCTCGCCGCAGATCCGCAACATGGCAAGCAACGGCGGCAACCTGCTGCAGCGGACGCGTTGCACGTACTTCTACGACCACGCCACGCCGTGCAACAAGCGCGTGCCGGGGAGCGGCTGTTCGGCGATCGGAGGCCTGACCAAGTACCACGCGATCCTGGGTGCCAGCGAGCATTGCATTGCAACCCACCCCTCCGACATGTGCGTGGCCCTGGCCGCGCTGGATGCCACCGTACATGTGCGCAGCCAGCGTGGCTCGCGGGCCATACCGTTCACCGAATTCCACCGGTTGCCCGGCGACAGGCCGCAGGAGGACACCACGCTGGCGCCCGACGAACTGATCGAACGCATCGAGCTTCCCCCGATGCAGCGCTTCGCCGCGCATAGTGCCTACCTGAAACTACGTGAGCGCCTGTCCTACGCGTTCGCGCTGGTCTCCGTGGCCGCTGCGCTCGAACTGGACGCCGCTGGACGCATCGTCGACGCGCGGCTGGCGCTTGGAAGCGTGGCGCACAAACCCTGGCGCCGACCTGAAGCCGAGGCCCTGCTCTCGGGCCAGCAACCGTCCCGCGAGGTGTTCACGGCCGCTGCCGACGCACTGCTTGCCGGCGCGGTGTCCCAGGGCCAGAACGCATTCAAGATTCCGCTCGCCCGTCGCGCGGTGATCCGCGCCCTGGAGGCCGCCAGCCGCGGCACCGTGACCAACCAGGGCCGCGCGCCTTCGACCCCGGAGCACACCCCATGAAATCCACTACCGCGTTTCCACCTGCCCCGGTCGCCGAGCCGGGAACGGGACATGTTCCAACGGGCAGCGGCACGCCGCGTATCGACGGCCGGGCCAAAGTAACCGGCAAGGCGCGTTACGCGGCCGAATGGCCTGCCGAGGACCTGGTGTACGGCGTAGCCGTCAACAGCACGATCGCGAAGGGCCGCATCCGCGAGCTGCTTACCGAGCGCGCGCTCGCCGTGCCCGGCGTGCTGCGGATCATCACCCATGAGAACCGTCCGCACATGCGCGGCAATGGGTTCTTCCACAAGGACATGACCGCGCCCGCAGGGCGTCCGTTCCGCCCCCTGTATGATGACAAGGTGGTGTACAGCGGCCAGCCCGTGGCGCTGGTGCTGGCCGAGACCTTTGAAGCGGCACGCCAGGCCGCGCGACTGGTGGAGGTGCGCTATGACGTGGAGTCCCACGACACCAACATGGTCGCCGCCCTGCATCGGGCACGCGAGCCGAAGAAAATGAAGGCCGGGTTCTCCGCGCCGCCGAAGGACAAGGGCCAGCCTGGCGATGCTTACCACGCGGCTCCCCATCGGATCAGCGCCGACTTCTACCACGGCGTGGAGCACCACAATCCGATGGAGCTGTTCGCCAGCACGGTCATCCGTGGCGATGACGGGCACCTGACCATCTATGACAAGACCCAGGGCTCGCAGAACAGCCGCTGGTATGTGTCCCACGTGTTCGGCCTGCCCAAGCGCAAGGTCACGGTGCGCAACCCCTACGTGGGCGGCGCCTTCGGTGCGGGCCTGCGCCCGCAGTACCAGCTGCCCCTGGCCGTGATGGGCGCGCTTGCGCTGGAACGCTCAGTGCGGGTAGTACTGACGCGGCAACAGATGTTCACCTTCGGTCATCGTGCCGAAACCGTGCAGCGTGTGCGGCTTTCCGCAGAGGCTGACGGCACGCTGCGCTCGATCTCGCACGATGCGGTCGGCGAAACGTCCCGGCTCGAGGATTACGTGGAGGTCGTCGTGAACTGGAGCGGCCAGCTCTATTCCTGCGACAACGTCCACCTCGGCTACAAGGTCGTCGACGTCGACAATTACACCCCCATCGACATGCGTGCGCCCGGTGCAGCGCATGGCGTGCACGCGCTGGAGGTGGCGATGGACGAACTGGCGGTCGAACTCCAGATGGACCCGCTCGCGCTGAGACTCAAGAACTATGCCGAGGTCAATCCGGCCGACGGCAAGCCGTACTCCAGCAAGGCCCTACGCGAGTGCTACCGCCTGGGGGCCGAGCGTTTCGGCTGGGCACAGCGCGCGCCGCAGCCGCGCTCGCGCCGCGAAGGCCATGAATGGGTCGGCTGGGGCATGGCCACGGGCCAGTGGGACGCGATGCAGATGTTCGCACGTGCGCGTGCGGTCCTGCACCCCGACGGCCGGTTGGTAGTCGGCAGCGCGGCCAGCGACATCGGCACGGGCACCTATACGGTGATGAGCATGATCGCCGCCGAAACGCTGGGCCTTCCGCTTGAGCAGGTCACCTTCGAACTGGGCGATTCCACGCTTCCCGTTGCCCCCATCGAGGGAGGCTCCTCGCACGTCAGCACAATCGGATCCGCCGTCGAGGGGGCGTGCATCAAGCTTCGGAAGCAGTTGCTGGCACTGGCCCGCGCCATGCCCGGCTCGCCGTATGCGCGTGCCCGGCTGGAGGACGTGGTGTTTGCCCAGGGCACGCTGGCACTGGCAGGCGACCCGGCGACGGCGGTGCCGTTGACCACCCTGCTGGCCGACGCCGGCGGCCGCAGCATCGAGGCCCGTTACCTGCTGCTTCCCGACCTGCTGACCCAGCGCAAATACGTTCGCGCCACGCACAGTGCCGTGTTCGTGGAAGTGAGGGTGGACGAGGAGCTTGGCACCGTGCGCGTCATGCGGGTCGTGTCCGCCATCGCCGCTGGCCGCATCCTCAATACCACGACGGCGCGAAGCCAGATCGTGGGCGGCGTGATCTGGGGGATCGGCGGCGCGCTGCATGAGCATACCGAAGCGGATCACCGCTTCGGTCGTTTCATGAACCACGACCTCGCCCAGTACCACGTGTCGGTGAATGCGGACATCCACGATATCGACGTGATCTTCGCCGAGGAAGATGACCGCGTGGTGAGCAGCCTGGGAGCGAAGGGCGTGGGCGAGATCGGGCTGGTGGGCGTGTCAGCGGCGATCAGCAATGCCATCTACCACGCCATCGGCAAGCGTATCCGCAATACCCCGATCACACCGGACAAGGTGATGCTGCACGACGAGGCGACCCCGGTCGAATGAACCAGCGCCCTGCCCCACTCATGTGGGGCGGGGCGTCCGGACGGCTCAGTGGGTGCTGGCGAGCGTCTCAGCCAGGCAATGCTTGAGTTCCTCGATCTCGTACGGTTTGCTGAGGAACGGCACATCGCGGTAGGCGGATGGAACCACGCCCTTGTAGACCGCGGAAAGGAAGAAGAACGGGATCCCGCGTGCCTTGAGCGCGTCGGCGACGGAGAACACGACCCCGTCGCGCAGCTCCACATCAAGCACGGCGGCATCGAACGTTTCGTCGTTGATCGAATGAAGTGCGTCGGACAACGAGTAGGCCTGCTCTACGCCGTAGCCTTCATCGCTGAGAATGGTCTGCAGCAGCGTAGAGAGTTCGATCTCGTCTTCGACAACAAGAATGCGGGGCGCAGCCGATCGTACTGAAGTAGTGATGGTCATGACATCCGTGGCACATTTGAAACTTGCCCCAGTGTGGTCCTTCAGGTGGGGTGGCAATGTGACGGGAGGGTGGACACTTCTTCAACAACCGTTGCGCGCGGCCGACTGCACATGCGGCCACGCTGTCACCGGAAGTCTCAGGCTGCGTTCGCTGCCATCGGCGCGCCTGCGGGGCGCTGATCGAAGACCAGGCCACTGCTGACGAAACGACCCAGCTCCGCCGTGGCGACCGCCTGGCTTGCGTCGCAGGCGGGGCAGCTTACTACCTTGCCGCCGGTGACGGTCGCGAGCCCATGGCCATCACGTGCGGAAAATACCAGCGAGCATTCCATGCAACGGACATCGAGGCGGTACAGGTGCACGATCCGACGCGACGAGGGATCCTGCAGGCAGGAAATGTCGAGTATGTCGAAGCAGCCGCTGTTCGGGCGGACGAAGCTGCCCCAGCTCTTGTGCCAGTAGGAAGTCGGGATCATCGGGAGGCCTGTCGGATCGGTGTGACGCCATGGTAGTAACGCCAGCGTGCAGCGCAGGTGCACAGCGGTGTGCAGGCCGCGTGGATGCGACGCCGCCATGACCACGACCGTCCCTCCACTGCGGCTGCAGGACGCAGGAGAGGCGCTGGATGGCGGGGGGTCGGCGGGCACAGGTAGGCCTTGGGCGACGGCCGTGGTGGCGACGTGAATCCGGTCTCACGGAGCCCGCACGGTGGCGCGGAGAGGATGGCCGCAGCAAAGCGTGGAATCTTCAGGGGAAAGCTGTGCGAGCGTTCAATATCGCGACATTGATCATGGTCCTGTTCGGCGCGATCTGCCTCGGTCTGCAGGGACAGTTCCAGGTGGACCTGATCAGCTGGGCATGCGGGACCGACAGCCTCTGGCCGCGTGCGATCCATGCCCTGATCGGGCTCTCCGGCCTATGGCAGGCCGCCTGGCTTGCAACCCACAAGCCGCACGCACAACGGGTCTGATGCGCAGTGCCGGCCATCCGCCGGCACTGCGCTGTCACTTCAGCTACGGCATTCGAAAACGGTCACGCTGCGCGGTGGCGCCAGGAAGGCGGTCGCACCCTTCGGCACCGATTCGCGGTCCAGCGCCTCGTCCGTAGACAGCACCAGCTTCCAGTGCAGTGGCGTGTCCTGGTCATCGGGCAGCATGAAATTGACCCCTTCGTGCCAGGCATTGATCAGGATCAGCAGCGTCGCGTCGTTGGCATGTTCGCGCACACCCGACTGCTGGGCCTTGCCTTCCAGCACCAGTCCGACCGAACGCGCACCGGCATCCTGCCAGTCACCGTCGCGCATTTCCTCGCCACTGGGATTGAGCCAGGTCAGATCCTTCACTCCGGCCTGCTCACTGTACTGGCCGTTGAGGAAACGCCCGCGGGTCAGGATCGGATAGCGCCGGCGCAACGCGGTCAGCTCGCGCACGAATCCGGCCAGGCGCCCGTCGGTCGGGTCGCGCTGCCAGTCGATCCAGGCGGTCTCGTTGTCCTGGCAGTAGGTGTTGTTATTGCCGCCCTGCGTCTGCGCGCGCTCGTCGCCGGCCAGCATCATCGGCGTCCCCTGCGCCAGCAGCAGTGTGGCGAGCAGATTCTTCATCTGGCGCTCGCGCAGCGCATTGATGCCTTCGTCGGTCGTTTCACCCTCCGCACCGTAGTTGCAGGAGCCGTCGTTGTTGGAGCCGTCCTGGTTGTCCTCGCCGTTGGCGTGGTTGTGCTTCTCGTTGTAGCTGACCAGATCGTGCAGGGTGAAGCCGTCATGGGCGGTGATGAAGTTGACCGACGACCACGGCCTCCGGCCGCGCCGGTCGAACAGATCGGCCGAACCGGTGAAGCGGGTGGCGAACTCGGCCATCGTGCCTTCGTCGCCCTTCCAGAAACCGCGCGCGTTGTCGCGGAATTTGTCGTTCCATTCCGCCCAACCCGGCGGAAAACGCCCCACCTGGTAGCCGCCCGGGCCACAGTCCCAGGGCTCGGCGATCAACTTGACCTGGGACAGCACCGGGTCCTGCCCGCACGCGTCAAGGAAACCGCCGCGCTGATCGAACCCGCTCGGCTCACGCCCCAGGATCGTCGCCAGATCGAAGCGGAAGCCGTCCACGTGCATGTCCTGCGCCCAGTAGCGCAGCGAATCGTTGACGAAGCGCATCGCCTGCATGTTGCTGAGATTGAAGGTGTTGCCGGTGCCGGTATCGTTGATGTAGTACCGCTTGTCGTCCGCCAGGCGATAGTAGGTCGCGTTGTCGATTCCCTTGAACGATAACGTCGGACCCAGTTCATTGCCCTCGGCGGTGTGGTTGTAGACCACGTCCAACACCACCTCCAGCCCCTTGCGATGCATCGCCTTGACCATGTCACGGAACTCGTCACGATGCCCGCTGGCCAGGTAGCGCGACTTCAGCGCAAAGAAGGCCAGCGTGTTGTAGCCCCAGTAGTTGCGCAGGCCCTTCTCCAGCAGGTGGCTGTCGTCCAGGTAGGCCTGGACCGGCAACAGCTCGACCGCGGTCACGCCCAGCCCCTTGATGTAGTCCAGCACCGCGTCCTCGGCCAGGCCGGCGCAGGTGCCCTGCAGCGATGCATCGACCTGCGGATGGCGCCGGGTGAATCCACGCACGTGGGTTTCGTAGACAAGCGTCTGGTTCCAGGCCGTCAGCAGGCGCTGGTCATCTTCCCAGTCGTAGTCGTCGTGCACCACCACGGCCTTGGGCATGAACGGTGCGCTGTCGCGCTCGTCGAAACTCAGGTCGCCGTCGGGATGGCCGATGGTATAGCCGTACAGTTCATCGGCCCAGGTCAGATCGCCGTCGATCTCGCGGGCGTAGGGATCCAGCAGCAGCTTGTGCGGATTGAAGCGGTGGCCTTCGGCCGGGGCGTACGGACCATGCACGCGGTAGCCGTAGCGCTGGCCCGGCTTCACGTCGGGCAGATAGCCGTGCCAGACCTCGTTGGTATATTCGGGAAGGTCGATCCGCTGCTCATTGCCGGCCTCGTCGAACAGGCACAGCTCCACGCCGGTAGCGTGGGCGCTGAACAACGCGAAATTGGTGCCCTTGCCATCGTACGTGGCGCCCTGGGGAAACGGTCGGCCCTCGCGGACGCGGGAGGGAGTGGCATAACGGGCGTGGACGGTATCGCGCATGGACAGACTCACTGGGCAGGCGGCGGAGTGCGGCCTGGGACAGGCAAGACTCTGCCTGCCCGCGTGCACGCTGCGTCGTGGGCTCCCGACGCGGGCTTGACTGCCAGGCGGTCGCTGCACGGATGCGGTAGGTTGAGTGTCCACCTCTACCGCTGCCAGCAGGATCCACCATGCATTACGTCATCAACGGGCCCTCTTTCCTCTCCTTTGCGGCCTTCATGGGCATCGGCCTGATCATCCTGCTGCTCGCCATCACCCTGGTGGCCCTGATCACCCCGCACAGGGAAATCAGCCTGATCCGGCAGGGCAACAAGGCCGCGGGGATCGGGTTGGCCGGTGCGCTTGTCGGCCTGGCGCTCCCCATCAATTCGGTGATCAGCCATTCGGTATCCCTGCTCGATGCCGTGATATGGGGTGCGATCGCAGCGGCCATGCAGGTGCTCGCGTTTGGAATCTCACGGGCCATCATCACCCGCCGCGGCCCGGACCAGATCGATGCCGGCAATGAAAGCGCTGGTTGGTTCTCGGCCGGCGTCGCCATTGCGGTCGGGCTGGTCAACTCGGCGGCCATGGTGCCGTGAAACCGCGACCCGGGGGAGTCTGTTAGCATTATTGCTAACACGCGCTGCAACCGCCGAGCCTGCGCACTGACCCAACGGTTCAGGCTCGCCGTGCGCACGTCTCATGGCGTGAGACTCCCCCTGATTAGCGTGGTGCGATGGAAACCCTGCGGAAACTCGAAATCCTCGCCGATGCAGCCAAGTACGATGCCTCCTGCGCGTCCAGTGGGGCGGGAAAGCGTGACTCGCGTGGATCCGGCGGCATCGGCAGCACGGAAGGCTCCGGCATCTGCCACAGCTACACACCGGACGGCCGCTGCGTTTCACTGCTGAAGATCCTGCTGACCAATTTCTGCATCTACGACTGCGCCTACTGCGTGAACCGGGTCTCCAGCAACGTACCCCGCGCGCGCTTCCGGGTCGCCGAGGTGGTGGCGCTCACGCTGGATTTCTACAAGCGCAACTACATCGAGGGCCTCTTTCTATCGAGTGGCATCATCCGCAGCGCGGATTACACGATGGAACACATGGTCGAGGTCGCTCGCCAGCTGCGTGAGGAGCACCGGTTCGCCGGCTATATCCACCTGAAGACCATTCCCGAGGCTTCGCCGGAACTGCTGGCCGCCGCCGGCCGTCATGCCGACCGGCTCTCGATCAATGTCGAGCTGCCCACCGAACAAGGCCTGGCGGCCTTCGCGCCGGAAAAGACCATGCCCTCCATCCGCGGCGCCATGGGCGAGCTGCGCTGGCGGATCGAGGAGTCGAAGGAAGCGCGTGCGCGCCCGCCCGTCATGGCGGCAGCAAAGCGCAGCCCCTCTGCCCGTGCCCCGCGCTTCGCACCTGCGGGGCAGAGCACCCAGATGATCGTCGGCGCCGACGGAGCCAGTGATCGCGACATCCTGAAGACCTCTGACCAGCTGTATGGCAACTACCAGATGCGCCGGGTCTACTACTCCGCCTTCAGCCCGATTCCCGACGCGAGCAAGGCGCTGCCGCTGCAACCGCCGCCGATGCAGCGGGAACACCGGCTGTACCAGGCCGACTGGTTGCTGCGCTTCTATGGTTACGGGATCGAAGAGATCACCGACACGACCCACGACGGCATGCTGGACCTGGACATCGATCCCAAGATGGCCTGGGCCCTGCGCCACCCCGAGCGCTTTCCGGTGGATCTCAATACAGCGCCAAAGGAGCTGCTGCTGCGCGTGCCCGGCCTGGGCGTACGCAATGTGAAGCGCGTGCTGATGGCGCGCCGGCATGGCCGCCTGCGTGTTGCCGATGTGGCTCGGCTGCGCGCTCCGATGCGCAAGCTGCTGCCCTTCGTCCAGCTGCTTGACCATCATCCCCACCGTCGGCTGGACGACCCGGCCAGCCTGCGTGCGAGCCTGGCACCGCCGCCGCGGCAGGGCTCGCTGTTCGAGGAACGCCTTGCAGGCTGAGTGCCAGCGCTGGTCGGCGCGGCTGGATCCGCCGTGGTCGCTCGACGCCTGGCGGGCAGCCGCGCGCATCGGGCTGGCGGCCCGGGTAAGGCCGGAACAGGTGGACTGGCTGGAAGGCAGCGAGGGTTCGCTGCTCGACGCGCCCGCGCTGGCCGGCGCACCCTGCGTCGAGGAGGCGCCGGGGCCGCGCGTTTCGCGCGATTTCCTCGAACTGGCGGCCACCGTGCTGTGCCACAGCGACGCCCAGCGCCTGCCCCTGCTCTACCGGATCCTGTGGCGCATCGCGCACGGCGAACGCAGTGTGCTGTCCAATCCGACCGACGCCGACGTACTGCGTGCGCACGCCATGGCCCAGTCCGTGCGCCGGGATTCGCACAAGATGAAAGCGTTCGTGCGCTTCCGCGAAGTGCCCGGCGAGGAGGATGCCTTCATCGCATGGTTCGAGCCGGACCACCATATCGTCGACCGGGTCGCGCCGTTCTTCGCGCGGCGCTTCACCGGCATGCGCTGGGCGATCCTCACGCCCTCACGCAGCGCCTACTGGGACGGTGAGGCGCTTACTGCCGGACCGGGCGCCCTGCGCAGTGATGCGCCAGCCGACGACTCGCGCGAGGAACTCTGGCGCACGTACTACGCCAGCATCTTCAATCCGGCGCGGCTCAACCAGCGGATGATGCGCCAGGAGATGCCGGCCAGGTACTGGAAGCACCTGCCCGAGGCCGCGTTGTTGCCCGGGCTGGTGCGCGACGCCAGCACGCGCGTGGAGGAGATGCACGCACGCGAAGCGCGGGCGCCGCAGCGGCGCATCCCGCAGGCGCCTGCGCCTGGGCCGATGGCTGCCCTGCCCGGCTCACTGGACGCACTGCGCTCCGCCGCAGCAGCCTGCCGGCGTTGCCCGCTGTGGGAGCCGGCCACCCAGACTGTATTCGGCCAGGGCCCGGCCGATGCACGGGTGATGGTGATCGGCGAACAGCCCGGTGACCGCGAAGATCTCAGTGGCCGGCCCTTCGTCGGTCCTGCCGGGCAGCTGCTCGACCAGGCCATGGCGGACGCCGGGCTCGACCGCTCGGCCCTGTACATGACCAATGCAGTCAAGCACTTCCGCTTCCAGCGGCGTGGCAAGGTACGCGTACACCAGCGGCCCGAGCGCGAACATGTGCAGGCCTGCAGGTCGTGGCTCGCCGGTGAGATCGAGCAGTTGCGCCCGTCCACGGTCGTGTGCCTGGGGGCGACCGCCGCGTCAGCGCTGCTCGGTTCTTCCTTCCGTTTCAGCGACGGGCGGGGCCAGTGGCACACCCTGCACGATGGCACGCGCGCGCTGGTCACCGTGCACCCCTCCTGGGTGCTGCGACAGGGCGATGGCGCGGCCCGCGATGCAGCCTATCGGGTTCTGCTCGACGATCTCAGGAAGCTGGGCGGCGTCGGCCCGCCGGCGCCTCTACCCTGACCCATGTGGGTGCATGGTCGCTGGCCTTGTCCTGCAGCCGCACCCACCGGTCGACCCCGGCCTCTTTCAAGCCTGCTGCGAGCACCGGGTTCAACAACAGGTGATCGATGCGCAGGCCGCGATCACGTTCGGCGTGCTGCCGGAAGTAGTCCCAGAAGGTGTAGACCTGCTCATCGGCGAATACATCGCGCAGGGCATCGGTCCACCCCTGCGCCAGCAGCTCCGCATAGGCCTTGCGTACCTCGGGCTGGATCAGCGCATCCTTCTTCCAGGCCTTCGGATCGTAGACATCCGCATCGGTCGGGATCACGTTGAAGTCACCGATCAGGGCGGCCGGATGCTCCAGTCCGACCAGGGTCCGCGCGTGCCGCTGCAGGCGTTGCATCCACTTCAGTTTGTAATCGAACTTCGGCCCCGGCCGGGGGTTGCCGTTGGGCAGGTACAGGCCTGCGACCACCACCCCATGGATCGCCGCCTCGATGTAGCGGCTCTGCGTGTCCTTCGGATCGCCAGGCAACCCGCGACGGCTCTCGACAGGCTGCACGCCGCGACCGAGCAGGGCCACGCCGTTCCAGGAGGCCTGCCCCTGCCAGATCGCGCCATAGCCGGCCTGTTCCAGCGCCTGCACCGGAAATGCCGCGTCGGTCGCTTTCAGTTCCTGCAGAGCCACGATGTCCGGCTGCGCTTCATCCAGCCAGGCGAGCAGCTGGGGCAAGTGCGAGCCGATGCCGTTGACGTTGTAGGTGGCGATGAGCAGGGTGCGTGCGCGGGGCATGGGGAGGACCAGGCGGGACGACCTGGCGAGCATGCCCCGCCCTGTTTGAACGCCGCGCGATGATGCCTGCGGCCCCTTTACACTCACGCCATGCTTTCTCTCGCCAGCCTGTTCCTTGCTGCCCTGGTGGCCGCCACGCTCGTTCCCGCGCAGTCTGAAGCCGTGCTGGTCGCCCTGCTGCTGGACGGCGGCCCAGCGGCGCTGCTGGTCGCCGTGGCCACGGTGGGCAACGTGCTCGGCTCATTGGTCAACTGGTGGCTTGGACAGCAGCTGCAGCGGTTCCGGCACCGGCGCTGGTTTCCGGTGTCCGCCGAGCGCCTCGAACGTGCACAGCGCGCCTACCGCCGCCATGGCCGGGGGATGCTGCTGCTGTCCTGGCTGCCGGTGATCGGCGATCCGATCACCCTGGCCGCAGGGGTGATGCGCGAGCCGCTGCGGGTGTTCCTGCCGTGGGTGACGCTGGCCAAGGGGGGCCGCTACTGCGTGCTGGCCATGATCACACTGGGGTGGGTGCAGAGTCCGGCAGGTCCGTGATGGACATGAATTCCCGTTGACACGACGACTTCTGCACGTCTGATATTCTGCTTCGTCACCCCATCTGCACTCCCTGCCCGTCGTCGATGCCCGCATCCCTCCCGGCCCTGCCGCTCACCCGTGCCGAGCGCCTGAAGCGCTCAACCCATGAAACGCACGAGCGGCTGGACCAGCGCATCATGGCGCTGGGCATCCTGGACAGCCGCGAACAGTTCGCCCGCTTCCTGCGTATCCAGTACCGGCTGCACCGGGACGTCGCGGCGCTCTACGCAGACCCTGCACTGCGCTCTCTGTTGCCGGATCTGCAGGCGCGCAGCCGGTTGGGCGATATCGAACGCGACCTGGCCGACCTGGACATGCCGCTGCCTGACCGCCCGTCCGGCTCGTTGGCGATCTCGCCGGTCGCCGAAGCGCTCGGCTGGCTTTATGTGGTCGAGGGCTCGGGGCTGGGCGGTGCGGTCATCTACAAGCGCGCGGCCCTGCTCGGCCTTGACCGCACGTTCGGTGCCCGGCACCTCGCACCTCCTGCCGGGGGCATCGCCGCCCACTGGCGCGGTTTCACCATCGCATTGAACGCTGTCGTGCTGCCGTTGGCGGACGAATCGCGGGTGGAGGATGGCGCACGCGCTGCCTTTGCCGCGGTCGGCGCGTACGTTTCCGAGGAGTTCGCATGAGCCACTCACCCGATTCCCCGCTGGACCTGTCGAGCTGCGCCCGCGAGCCGATCCACACGCCGGGTGCGATCCAGCCCTACGGCGTCGTGCTGGTCGTCGATCCGAACAGCCTGGTTGTCTGCGAAAGCGCGCTGGGTCCGGCCTCCCTGGCGGCCGGGTTGCAGGATCCGCTCGGCCTGCCCCTGCAGGTCGCACTGGACGGTGCACTGGCGCCGTACCTGCGCCACACGGAGCTGCTGGCGCCGGGCTCGACCGTGTTCCTGGGCTCGGTGCAGCTTGACGGCGTGGGCCGCCACCATGCGCTGGCCCACCGCAGCGACAGCCGCCTCATCATCGAACTGGAGGCCCCGGTAGCGGGCGAACCGGGATCGCTGGAAGACCTCTATCCCCGCATACGGCAGTTCATGGAAGAGATCGAAGGCGCCACCGACATCGGCGCGTTGTGCGAGCTGGGGGCGCGCCATGTGCGCGCGCTGACCGGCTTCGACCGCACGATGATCTACCAGTTCGACAAGGACTGGAACGGTGCGGTCGTGGCAGAGGACCGCAATGAGCGCCTGCCGTCCTATCTCGGCCTTCGCTTCCCCGAATCGGACATCCCGGCACAGGCGCGCGAACTGTACCGCCGCAACCGCGTCCGACTGATCGCCGACAACAGCTACGCGCCGGTGCCCCTGATGCGCAGCGCGGAATACGCGGCTGCGCCTCCCACCGACCTCAGCCTTTCCGTGCTGCGCAGCGTTTCACCGATCCATCTGCAGTACATGCGCAACATGGGAACCGGTGCGTCGATGTCGGTATCGTTGATCAACGAAGGCCGCCTGTGGGGGCTGATCTCCTGCCACAACGCCGAATCGCGGCGGGTGCCTTACCACGTCCGTACCGCCTGTGAGTTCATCGGCCAGTTGCTGTCCTTGCAGATCGCGCTGAGAGAACGCTCCGCCGCCGGAGAGGAGCGCGTCAGCCGGCGCGCCCTGCAGATGCGCCTGCTGGGTCGCATGGCCGGCGACGAAGACTTCATGGCCGCACTCGGACGCGACGAAAGCAGCCTGCTGGGACTGGCCGACGCGCAGGGCGCGGCGATCATCCATCGCGGTGAGCAGGTGCGGATCGGCCAGTGCCCTGCGCCGGACCAGGTGGCCGCGATGGTGGCGTGGCTGACCCGGCACCACGATGGCGAAGACCTCTTCAACAGCGATGCGCTTTCCCGGGATTGGCCGGAGGCATCGGCCTTCGCCGACGTGGCCAGCGGCCTGATGGCCATTTCCATCTCGCAGCTGCACGACAGCTTCCTGCTGTGGTTCCGGCCCGAAATCGTGCGCACCGTGCGCTGGGGCGGCGAGCCGCGCAAGGCGGTGGTCGATGGCGCGCTGACCCCGCGACTGTCCTTCGAAACCTGGAAGGAAACCGTGCGCGAGCAGTCACTGCCCTGGCAGGAGGTGGACCGCGACGCGGCGCTGGAGCTGCGCACGGCCATCGTCGACATCGTGCTGCGCAAGGCCGAGGAGATGGCCGAGCTCAACGAGCAGCTCGTGCGCAGCAACAAGGAACTCGAAGCCTTCTCCTACTCGGTCAGCCACGACCTGCGCGCCCCGTTCCGGCATATCGTGGGCTACTCGGAGCTGCTCGGTGGTTCGGCCGCGGACAAGCTCACCGACCGCGAAAAGCGCTACCTGGCGACGATCGTGGACTCGGCCAAGTCCGCCGGCACGCTCGTCGACGACCTGCTCAGCTTCTCGCAGATGGGCCGCTCGAGCATGGGCGTGGCCAGTGTCGACGTGGGCGTGCTGGTGGACGACGTGCGCCATAGCCTGGACATGGAAACGGACGGGCGCCGCATCACCTGGAAGATCGGTGCGCTGCCGCGCGTACAGGCCGACTCCAGCATGCTGCGGCTGGTCTGGCAGAACCTGATTTCCAATGCCATCAAGTTCACCCGCGGCAGCGCCGAGCCGACCATCGAGATCGGCGCGGAACCCGGCGACGGCGAAGACACCTTCTTCGTCAGGGACAATGGCTGCGGCTTCGACATGCGCTACGTGGACAAGCTGTTCGGGGTGTTCCAGCGGCTTCACCATGCGGACGAATTCGAGGGTACCGGTATCGGACTGGCCAACGTACACCGCATCATCACCCGCCACGGCGGGCGGACCTGGGCAGAAGGCGAACCCGGAAAGGGCGCGACGCTCTATTTCACCCTTCCCCACTCACAGAGAGGCGCTGCATGAGGGACCTGCGACCGATCCTGCTCGTAGAAGACAATCCAAAGGACGCCGAGCTGACCCTCGACGCCCTGGAACGCTGCCAGCTGCTCAACCAGGTCACGCACGTGCGTGATGGCGTCGAAGCGCTGCAGTACCTGCGTGGCGAAGGAATCTACCAGGACGTGAACCATGGCGGCCCCGTGGTGGTACTGCTTGATCTCAAACTGCCCAAGGTCAACGGCCTTGAAGTGCTGGCCGAGGTCCGCGGCGATCCACATCTGAAGAGCACGCCGATCGTCATGCTGACCGCATCACGTGAAGAGCAGGACCTGGTGCGCAGCTACGAACTGGGGGTCAACGCCTTCGTGGTCAAGC
The DNA here is from genome assembly GCA_037033225.1 of Pseudomonadota bacterium. Classification (GTDB taxonomy): domain Bacteria; phylum Pseudomonadota; class Gammaproteobacteria; order Xanthomonadales; family Xanthomonadaceae; genus Stenotrophomonas. The sequence continues at coordinate 45,756 of JAZBLM010000001.1, read as the reverse complement.
CGGTGGACTTCAAGGAGTTCTTCGACGCCATCCAGGGCCTGGGCATGTTCTGGGGCATCACCAACAACCCGCCGCCGCACCGCACGCGCATGCCCGGCCAAGGCTCCACGAATGACTGAGACTGCCAGGGATGCGGGAATCCGCATCCTCATGCTGGAGGACAGCCCGCTCGACGCCGAGCTGATCGAGGCGCAGCTGGAACGCGCCCGCCTGCGTTGCTCGGTCCATCGGGTGTGGACGCGTGACACGTTCATCGCCGAACTGGATGCCGAACGCTATGACGTGATCCTGGCCGACCATGTCCTGCCGGGTTTCGATGGGGATACGGCCCTTACGCTGGCCACCGCGCAGGTGCCGCAGATTCCCTTCATCTTCGTGTCGGGCACCTTGACCGAAGAACTCGCGGTGCAGGCGCTGACCCGCGGTGCACGCGACTACGTGGTAAAGCAGCGCCTGCAGCGGCTGCCCGATGCCATCCTGCGTGCGATCCGCGAAGGCGAAGCACGCACGAAGCTCCGCAGCGCCGAGCTGGAACTGGCGCAGAGCCGTGATCGCCTGCAGCTCATTACGGATTCGATGCCGGCGTTGATCGCCCACCTGGATCCGGAGCACCGCTACCGCTTCGCCAACAATGCCTACGAAGCCTGGCATGGCCGCCCGCCGTCAGAACTGATCGGCCTGCAGGTCAGCGATGTGGTGGGACCCGGGTTGTTCGACGCCGCCCTGCCTCACCTGCAGCAGGTCCTTCAGGGCAAGCGCGTGACCTTCGAGCTGGAGCTGCCGCGTGCGGACGGCACACCGCGCCACGTGCTGCTTGATGGCGTGCCCGAGATCAGCGCCGACGGGCGTGTCGCCGGGTATTACACCCTGGCGCGCGACATCAGCGAACTGAAGCAGGCCGAGCTTCTGTTGCGTGACGCCAACGAATCACTGGAGCAGCAGGTCGAGCAGCGCACCGCTGACCTGCGGCAGAGCGAGCGCCGCCTGCAGGCAGTGTTCGAATCCAGCTTCCAGCTGCAGATCCTGCTGGATCCGCAGGGTCGGGTACTGGAAGCCAACCGTGCCTCACTGGCGGTGATCCTCAACGAGAAAACCGAGGTCACCGGCATCCCCTTCTGCGAAGGCCCCTGGTTCGCTGCGACGCCGGACGCCGGGCGCGACGTCCGCGCTGCCGTTGACGACGCTGCGGCCGGCAGGGAATCGCGCGCCGAGCTGGAGCTGCAACTGCCCACCGGCAAACGCTCCTTCGATTTCTCGTTCCGGCCTCTGTTGGGCGACGATGGCAAGGTCACCGCAGTGGTTACCGAAGCGGTGGAAACCACTGCCCGCCGGCAGGCAGAGGAAGCGCTGCGCCAGAGCCAGAAGATCGAAGCGGTCGGCCAGCTCACCGGCGGCATCGCGCATGACTTCAACAACATCCTGACGGTCATCGCCGGCAACGTCGAGCACGCCAAGCTGCTGATCGACCGCCAGGCCGGCGAAGGCAGCAGCAACGCCGTCTCGCGTCCGTTGGACAACGCGATGAAAGGCGTGATGCGCGCTGCCAGCCTGACCCAGCGACTGCTGGCGTTCGCACGCAGGCAGCCGCTGCTGAATGAACCGGTCAACCTCAACGAGCAGGTGCTGGGCATGCAGGACATGCTGCAGCGCACACTGGGCGAGCTGGTACGGCTGGAGATCACGCCCGCACCGGATGTGTGGTGCGTCGAGCTCGACCCCAGCCAGCTGGAAGCCTCGATCCTGAACCTGGCGGTCAACGCGCGCGACGCCATGCCGGACGGTGGCACCCTGTCGCTGGAAATCGGCAACAGCGTACTGGACGAGGAATTCGCGACTCGGAATCCCGGCGTCCCCCCTGGCCAGTACGCCATGCTGCGCGTGCGTGACAGTGGACACGGGATGAGCGCGGAGACCATGGCGCGGGTGTTCGAGCCTTTCTTCACCACCAAGGAAGTCGGCCGCGGAACCGGTCTCGGCCTGTCGATGGTATACGGCTTCGCCAAGCAGTCCGGCGGCCATGTCCAGCTGGAATCGTCGCCCGGTGCAGGCACGGTGATCACCCTGTTGTTCCCGCGCTCTGCGCTGCCACTGCCCGGTCCACGCCAGATCGCGGACAATGGCTACGCGGAGTTCGAAGCGCGCGACGAGACGGTGCTCGTTGCCGAAGACAATGACGATGTGCGTGCCTACACCGTCGAAGCACTGCGACAGCTGGGCTACCGCGTGCTGGAGGCACATGACGGACCCTCCGCCCTCCGCCTGCTGGAGCGGCCGGATGTGGACGTGGAGCTGCTGTTCTCGGATATCGTCATGCCGGGCATGACCGGCTGGGAGCTGGGCCGCCAGTCGCGGCTGCTGAAACCAGAGATGCGGATCCTCTTCACCTCCGGCTACCCCCGCGATCACCAGCTCAACAACCAGCTCGGGCGGCACATCGCCATCCTGGCCAAGCCGTTTACCCGCATCGATCTGGCCCGCGCGGTGCGTGGCAGCCTCGACGAGTCGCTGTAGCCGGAGCAGCGCACCTCGCGTCGGCGCCGACCCAGGGTCGGCGAACGCGGCGGTCGCGCAGCGCGCCCGATCCGTAACCCCTCCAGCCGGCTGAATCCTGCTGCAGGCACAGCGGGCCGAGCGTTCTGCCGACGCGCCGTTGATCCATTGGCTGGCATGCTGGAACCCCTTGCCTACGCAGGATGCCCCTTGCCCGACGCCCTCCCGAACGCGCCCCGTCCCTCCTCCGCAGTGCGGCTGCGTCGCGCTCTGCTGGCGCTTTTCTGGCTGGTGGTATTTGCGATCGCCGCCGGAGCCTTCTGGAACAGTCGCTGGGCCGCCGTGCCGCGCGCCATGTGGGAGCTTGCGCGACTGCCCGTCCCCAGCGCGCTGCCGGTGCCGGTCGATGGCGTGCGCGCGCGGCAGGTCGCCGACACGTTCGGTGCGCCGCGCGGCACCGATCGCACGCATGCGGGCGTGGATATCTTTGCGGCACGTGGCACGCCCGTACGCAGCGCGACCCCGGGCATCATCAGCAGCATCCGGGAGAGCGGCCTGGGCGGACGCCAGGTCTGGGTCCACGGACCCGCAGGAGAACGCTACTACTACGCCCACCTGGAGGGCTGGCGCGATGGGCTCGCAACCGGCGAAGTGGTCGAGACGGGCACGGTGCTGGGCTACGTCGGTGATTCGGGCAACGCCAAGGGCACCCCTCCGCACCTGCACTGGGGCGTCTATGGCGCGCACGGTGCGTACGATCCCCTGCCCCTGCTGCGTGCCTGGCACGTGGCAGCGGAGGCGAACAAGGTCCGCTGATCGGATCAACACGCCAGCCGCCCATTCCTGGCCGCGCGAATGCTCTGCGCTCGTCGAGGACCGCACGCCGCATGTGGCGATGCCTCCCGGCGCAGCCCGGTCGATTCACCCTGTGACGACCGCCGCCGCGCAATGCTGGGCCGTCCCCTCAGCCACGCCTGCACAGCCACAGAGGAACCGCCTTGCATGTCCACACCTACCGATTTCGCGCTCAGCCGGCGCACCTTGCTGAAGCTCGGTGCGGGCTCGGCCTCGATCCTCGTCGCACCCGCCGTGGTGGCTGAGGTGCCGGGCCAGCGGGAGCCGGCCCGGGCCCCGGTGATGGCCGAGGTCAGCTTCAAGGTCAACGGGCGCCCGCGGACGCTCTCACTGGATACCCGGGTCACCCTGCTTGATGCGCTGCGCGAGCACCTGCGCCTCACCGGCACCAAGAAGGGCTGTGACCACGGCCAGTGCGGGGCCTGCACGGTGATTGTCGATGGACGTCGGATCAATGCCTGCCTGAGCCTGGCGGTGATGCACGACGGCGATGACATCACCACGATCGAAGGCCTTGGAACACCGGATGACCTGCACCCGATGCAGGCCGCGTTCGTCAAGCACGATGGCTTCCAGTGCGGTTACTGCACGCCGGGGCAGATCTGTTCGGCCGTGGCGGTGCTGGACGAAATCAAGGCGGGCATCCCCAGCCATGTCACCGGTGACCTGCAGGCGCGCACTGCGCCGACGGCCGAGGAGCTGCGCGAACGCATGAGCGGCAACCTGTGCCGCTGCGGCGCGTATTCCAACATCATCGAAGCGATGCAGGACGCTGGGGGACGGCAGGCATGAGGGCTTTCAGCTACGAGCGCGCACGCTCACCCGCCGACGCCGCCGCTGCCGCCGCGCGCACACCGGGAACCCGCTTCATCGCCGGTGGCACGAATCTGCTCGACCTGATGAAGCTGGAAATCGAGATTCCGGCACACCTGGTCGACGTCAACGGGCTCGAACTCGACACCATCGAGCCGACCGATGACGGTGGCATCCGGATCGGGGCGCTGGTCCGCAATACCGACCTGGCGGCCGATGCACGGATCCGCCGCGATTACGCCGTGCTGACCCGGGCCCTGGTCGCCGGCGCGTCGGGCCAGCTGCGCAACAAGGCCACCACCGCAGGCAACCTGCTTCAGCGCACGCGATGCCCCTACTTCTATGACACGGCACAACCCTGCAACAAGCGCCTGCCCGGCAGTGGATGCGCGGCGATCGGCGGGGTGAGCCGGCAGCTGGCCGTGATCGGCACCAGTCCCGCGTGCATCGCGGCCCATCCGAGCGACATGGCGGTGGCGATGATGCTGCTGCAGGCGACGGTGGAAACAGTACGTCCGGACGGAAGCACACGCCGCATCGCACTGGACGCCTTTTATCGCGCGCCCGGAAAAACCCCGCATCTTGAAACGCAGCTGGAAAAGGGTGAGCTGATCACGGCCGTATGCCTGCCTGCTCCGCTCGGCGGCACGCATATCTACCGCAAGGTGCGTGATCGCGCCTCCTATGCCTTCGCTCTGGTGTCCGTGGCCGCGGTGCTGCAGGCAGACGGCAGCGGCCGCGTGGCGCTGGGCGGTGTCGCCTACAAGCCCTGGCGCAGCGACGCGGCCGACGCACTGTTGCCGCAGGGGGCGCGCGCGGTGATCGGCAACCTGCTCGCCGACGCCGCGCCGACACCCGAAAACAAATACAAGGTGCAGCTTGCCGAGCGCACGCTGTCGTCCGTCCTGCTGCAGGCGAGGAGCTGACGCATGAAATTCGATACCCCTGCCGGTACCAACCCCATCGACCGCATGAAGGTGGTCGGCCAGCCGCTGGACCGCATCGACGGCCCCCGCAAGGTCACGGGCCAGGCCACGTATGCCTACGAATGGCATGACGCCGCCCCGCCGGCTGCATACGGGCACGTCGTGGGTGCGGGAATCGCCAAGGGACGCGTGCTCTCCATGGAACTGGATGCGGCGCGACGCTCACCCGGGGTGCTGGCAATCGTCACCTCCGACACGTCCGGCACCCTGCACAAGGGCAGCCGCAATGCGGCCCCGCTGCTCGGCGGACCGCAGGTCGACCATTATCACCAGGCGCTTGCGCTGGTCGTGGCGGAAACGTTCGAACAGGCCCGCGCCGCAGCGGAGCTCGTGCGCATCCGCTACGCGCCCGCCAAGGGCGTGTTCGACCTGGACGTGGCCAAGGCCGGAGGTGGCACGCTGCAGGACACCGATCCGGACGCCCGCGTCGGCGACTTCGAGAAGGCATTCGGCGACGCGCCGGTAACGCTCGACGCCACCTACCATACCCCCGACCAGTCCCACGCGATGATGGAGCCGCATGCGTCACTCGCGGCATGGGAAGGCGACCAGCTGACAGTGTGGACGTCGAACCAGATGATCGCATGGGGCAGGAAGGACCTGGCGACCACACTGGGCCTGCCGGAAGACCGGGTGCGGCTCATTTCACCTTTCATCGGCGGCGGATTCGGCGGCAAGCTGTTCATCCGCTCGGACGTGGTGCTTGCCGCCCTCGGCGCGCGTGCGGCGAAGCGGCCGGTCAAGGTGGCTCTGCCGCGTCCGCTGATCGCCAACAACACTACCCATCGCCCCGCGACCGTACAGCGCATCCGGCTGGGCGCGACGGAACAGGGAACGCTGACCGCCATTGGCCACGAGTCGTGGTCGGGCAATCTGCCCGGAGGCTCCCCGGAGGAAGCCGTCCAGCAGACCAAGCTGCTGTATGCCGGTGCCAACCGGCTGGCGGGGCTGCGCCTGCACACGCTGGATCTGCCGGAAGGCAATGCGATGCGCGCGCCGGGCGAGACCCCTGGACTGATGGCGCTGGAGATCGCCATCGACGAGATGGCGGAGAAGCTCAAGCTGGATCCGGTGGAGTTCCGCATCCGCAACGATACGCAGGTTGACCCCTCCAATCCCGAGCGGCCCTTCTCGCAGCGCCAGCTGGTCGCATGCCTGCGCGAGGGTGCAGAACGGTTCGGCTGGGACAGGCGCTCGGCGCGGCCCGCGCAGCAGCGTGATGGTCGCTGGCTGGTCGGCATGGGAGTGGCCGCCGGATTCCGCAACAACCTGGTGATGAAGTCCGGTGCCCGTGTCCGCTTGAGCGCCGATGGGCACGTGACGGTCGAGACCGACATGACCGATATCGGAACCGGCAGCTACACGATCATCGGGCAGACAGCGGCCGAAATGATGGGTGTCGGAATTGACCAGGTCACGGTCAGGTTGGGTGATTCCAGCTTTCCCGTGGCGGCCGGTTCCGGCGGGCAATGGGGCGCCAACAGCGCAACCGCGGGCGTCTACGCCGCATGCGTCAAGCTGCGCGACGCCGTCGCCACCCGACTCGGTTATGCCGCAGACCGCGCGCAGTTCGCCGACGGCACGGTCAGCGACCGCGGACGTTCGGCGCCACTGGGCCAGGCCGCCGAGGCGGGCGAGCTGGTGGCCGAGGACAGCATCGAATTCGCCACGCTGGAAGACAAATACCAGCAGTCGACCTTCGCCGCCCACTTCGTCGAGGTCGGGGTAGACGTGGCCACCGGTGAAACCCGCGTACGGCGCATGCTGGCGGTGTGCGCGGCCGGGCGCATCCTCAATCCGAAGACCGCGCGCAGCCAGGTGATCGGCGCGATGACCATGGGCATCGGCGCTGCGCTCACCGAGGAACTTGCGGTGGATACCCGGCTGGGCTTCTTCGTCAACCACGACCTTGCCGGCTACGAGGTCCCCGTGCACGCCGATGTCCCCCACCAGGAGGTGGTCTTCCTCGACGAGGCCGATCCGGTGTCCTCACCGATGAAGGCCAAGGGCGTGGGCGAACTGGGCCTGTGCGGCGTCAGCGCTGCGGTCGCCAATGCGATCTACAACGCCACGGGCGTGCGCGTGCGCAGCTACCCGGTCACCCTCGACAAGCTGCTGCCGGGCCTGCCGGACCTCGCATGACCCGGTTGCCCGCCACTGCGCTGGTCGACGTGCACGACGCGGGGCTGACCCGTGTGTTGGAGGCTGCGCTGGATGCCCACGTGCGTGGCGGGCAGGCAGCGCTTGCCGTGGTGCTGGAAACAGAAGGGTCCACGTACGCGCGCGCGGGTACCGCGGTGCTGTTCAGCGCCGACCGCCAGGTCGGCTGGCTGAGCGGCGGCTGCCTGGAACCGGAAATTGAACGCGCGGCGCTGCAGTGTGCCGCCTCCGGCCGCATCGATTGGATGGAAATCGACACCCGCGATGACACTTCGCTGTTTTCAGGCAACGCCGTGGGCTGTAGAGGGTGCCAGCGAATCGTGCTGTTGCCCCTGTCGGTGATGGCCGACGCGGTCGACGTGGTCACTGCATGGCTGCAGGGGGACGGTCCGCTGGGCCTGCAGATCGACGTGGCCGGCGGCCTGCAGCTGAGCTGTGCCGGCCACTCGATGGAACAACGTCTTCCCTGCGCGCCGGTACCGTTCGAAGGCGGGCAGGCGTTGTGGGCGTTGCGCTGGTTGCCGCCGCCCCGTGCCCTGCTGCTCGGCGCCGGCCCCGAAGTCGAGCCGCTGCTGGCCACGCTGGCGGGCCTTGGGTGGCAGGTGCGCGTCTGCGACCCGCGCGCAGCCTGGCGTGACCGTTGTGCTGCACCGGTCGAGGCCAGCGGTGCGGCGGAGGCGCTCCTCGTCACCGGCGCACGGCCGGACGCAGTGCTGCTGATGCACCACAATTTCGAGCTGGACCTGCAGGCCCTGCTCGCGCTGGCAGACACGCCGGTCAGCTTCGTCGGCCTGCTGGGCCCAGCGCGGCGCCGCGAGGACCTGCTCTGCCTCTTGCCGGAAGCGTGCCGTGCCTCGTTGCTGCCGCGCCTGCATTCACCGGTAGGACTGGCCTTGGGCGGTCGCGGACCTGCGGCAATCGCGCTCTGCGTGGCGGCCGAGCTGCAGGCATGGCGGCACGGCAGCCTGCCGCTGCGTCGGTGAACGAATGCACTGCCCATGCGCTCGTGGTGCTGGCTGCGGGCGACAGCCGCCGGCTGGGTGAGCCGAAACAGCAACTGCGACGCAACGGCGAAACCCTGCTGCACCGTGCCGTGCGGATCGGCCAACTGACGGTCCCGGCACTGAGCGTGGTGGTGCTCGGCACCCACCACGTGCAGCATGCAACGCTGCTCGACGACCTGCCTCATCGCTGCGTGGTCAATCCCTCGCCCGCCGCGGGTCTGGCCGGCAGCCTGTATGCTGCGGCGCCGCTGGTCACGCGCTACGCACGCGTCCTGGTGCTGCTGACCGACCAGCCCGCACTGGACGTTGGCCACCTGCAGCAGTTGCTTGCAGGGGCGGAGCGTGCCGACTCCGGCTGCGCGGCCACGCGCCTGCAGGGCCTGCCGGGCGTGCCTGCGGTGGTGCCGGGCCACTGGTTCGGCACACTGGCCACAGCGCCCGCCGAGGGCGGCTTCCGCCGGCGCCTGCGTGCCCTTCCCTCGCACACGCTGTGCCTGCTGTCGAACGCGGCGCTGGAACGGGACATCGATACTCCGGCCGACCTCGCCGACGCCCGCGCGCAAGGTCTCCTCGACCCCTGAGCGCGGGCACCGGCACGGCTCACCTCTTCGCGCCGTGCGACATCGAATAAGGTTGCTCGGCGCCCTTGCCGGGCCATCCGGTATTGGGGTCGGCCTGCATCACGAAACGCAGTTCGCCACCGGCAACGATCTCGGCGTGACGGAGGAAACTGCGCTGCAGGGGGCGGCCGTTGAGCGTGGCAGACGCAATGTAGCCATGGCCGGCCTGCAGACCTTCGGTGATGATGGTGAAGGTCTTGCCGTTGGGCAGATGCAGCGTCGACCTGGGCAGGAACGGCCGGCCGATGATGTACTCGCCGCTGCCCGGCGTGACCGGATAGAAGCCGAGGGCGGTAAACAGATACCACGCGGACATCTGGCCCAGGTCATCATTGCCCGCCAACCCATCCGGGCGATCGGCGTACTGGGTTTCCATGATCTGCCTGAGGCGTGCCTGGGTCCGCCACGGTTGGCCGGCATGAGCGTACAGATAGGCCACGTGGTGGCTGGGCTCGTTACCATGCGCATACCAGCCGATCAGGCCGGTGATGTCTTCCATGTGCTCGAACACGGCCGGGTCGACCTTCGCCTCGAACACCTGGTCAAGGCGATCGAGCAATGCGTCGCTGCCGCCATGGGCGTCAGCGAGGCCCTGCACGTCCTGGGGGACGTACCACGAATACTGCCAGGCGTTGCCTTCGGTGTAGTCGGTGCCATAACCGCTCGCAGAAGGGTCGAACGGGGTACGGAAACTGCCATCACGCTTGCGCGCCCGCATGAAGCCGGTTTCCTTGTCGAAGGCATGGCGCCAGTTGCCGGCACGCTTGCCGAACTCCGCTGCCACGTCCGCGCGTCCCATGGCGTCGGCCATGCGCGCGATGGTCCAGTCGTCGTAGGCGTACTCCAGCGTCTTGCTCGCCGCTTCGCCCTCTTCATCGATCGGCACCCAGCCCAGCTCACGGTACTGCGCGATGCCGTCATACGGCCCGTGATTGGCCGTCGCCACCATCGCATCCAGCGCCTTGTCCGCATCGAAGCCGCGGATACCCTTGAGGTAAGCGTCTGCGATCACCGGTACCGCGTGGTAGCCGATCATGCACCACGTTTCCTGCCCGTGGAACGACCAGACGGGCAACATGCCGTAAGGACTGTGTGCCTGATGGGCGATCAGCGAATTGATGAAATCGCTGTTGCGCTGTTCCGGCTGCACCAGGGTCAGCAGCGGGTGCAGTGCGCGGTAGGTGTCCCACAACGAAAACGTGGAATGGTGCCGGAACCCATCGGCACGGTGCACCGCATTGTCCGGACCCCGGTACTGCCCGTCCACGTCCATCGAGAGGGTGGGTCCCAACAGCGCGTGGTACAGCGCGGTATACGCGCTGCGCCGCTCGGGCAATGGCGCCTCGATATCGACCACCGCCAGCGCCTCGACCCATTTCTTCTTCGCATCGGCGCGCACCTGGTCGAACGCGAAGCCGGGCACTTCGGCCTCCAGGTTGGCGATCGCACCGGCCTCGCTGACGGATGAAATCGCCACCTTGGCGACAAGCGGTACATCGAGCGTACCGAAATCGAAGGTCCCCACCAGCTGCCTTCCTTCGATCTGGGCGCGCTGCTGCGGCGCGCCGTGCCCCGGTGGCGGGAAACCCTTGTACGGGATGTCCGCCTCGGTGTTGTGCAGCGCATGGCCGACCATCGGCCGCGAGAAACGCATCGCGAAATACAGTTGCCGGCCCGGTGCCCAGCCGCGCATTTCCCGGAAGCCGGTCACCGTGCCGTCTTCATGCACGCGCAGTCGCGACCACAGTATCTTGCCCGGATAGTCGTAGAGACTGGTCCGCAGGTCGAGCAGGACCTTGGCCGTCTCGCCAGCAGGAAAACGATAGCGATGGACCCCGACGCGCTCGGTGGCGGTCAGCTCGGCACGGACGCGGTGGTCGTCCAGCGTGACGGCGTAGTAGCCCGGCTCCGCACGCTCGTCGTCGTGGCGGAAACGTGACGCATAGCCGCTACGTGGCTTGTCCGGGTCGCCCCGCTCCAGTCCCGGTTCGCCGGTGAACGGCATCAGCAGCACATCGCCGAGATCGGAGTGACCGGAGCCGGAAAAGTGCGTGTGTGAGAAGCCGACGATGCTGGTGTCATCGTGGCGATAGCCTGCCGCCCAGTCGTACGCCTTCTCACGCGGCTGGATCCGCGTATCCGGACTCAGCTGCACCATGCCGAACGGCACCGTTGCGCCGGGATAGGTGTGGCCCTCACCGGCCGTGCCGATGAATGGATCCACGGCAGCAAAGGCCTTCTCTCCGGGACTGGCGGCTGACACGGAAGCGGCCTGGCCCAAGAGGACGCAGGCGGCCAGAACTATCCATCGACGCTTCGCACTGTTCGGCATGGGCGGCATTTAGATCGATTCAGGAGCTTCGATCCTAGCATCGCCGGCAGGCACCGGCATGCTGCACTGCAGACAGGACGGCCGTGCCGAACGGCGTACAGGCCATGGAGAGGATCCGATGGATCAGGAGGCCAGCGCGGCCGCGAGCGGTGCCAGGTCAGCGGTCGTGCGGGGACGCACCACCCGCGCGACTTCCTTACCGTCATGCAGCAGGACCAGCGTCGGCCACAGCTTCACCGAAAAGGAGCGCCCCAGCGGGCGCCCCTTTCCGTCTTCAACCCAACGCGAGACAAGCCGGTGCTCTGTGATGAAGGCGTCCACCAGCGGCCGGGCAGCCTGGCAATGACCGCACCAGCCCGCGCCGAACTCGAGCAGGCTCCAGCCTGCGCTCTCGTCGACCTGCGAGCGCAGCGGCTCCTCGATCGCGTCATCGGCAGGCGTTCTCATCATGCTCAGCCCAGCGCACGCTGGATGTCTTCCAGCGGCGCGTTGGTGAAGTCCTTGGCGAGATCACGCACCAGCCTCGACTGGACTTCCTTGTGCAGCTGAGGGCGGATGCGGCCCAGTGTCTGCGGATCGGCCACCAGCACCAGATGGCTGTAACGGTTGTTGAGCGCATCATCGTTCAACTGCTCGGCGAGTTGCTTGGCAAAGGTCGCCTCGTTCATCTGGGCGATCGTCATGTCCTTCGGGACAGAACCCGAGGGACCCTGCCCGGAGACGCCGGCCTCGCTCACATCGCGCAGCACGAGTTCGTCCTGCTGCTTGAGTTTCAGCTCGCTCTTGGTTCCGACATTGGTGAAAACGCGGGCGGAGCCGCCGTCGGCCACCACGATCAGTGCGCCTTCGGGGATCGGAGTCAATTCGGTCATCGGGTATTCCTTCTGCAGGTGGATCTGAAGTCACACCGTAGAGGCGGCAGCGTAAGCATCCTGCAAGCCTGGCGTGTGCGCAGCGTGCACTGCGCGCCACGCCCTGAGGACGGCGGCTTCAGCGTCGCCCGAGCAGCCCAGGCAGTTCGCTCAGGTGTGCGACCTGGAAAGTGGGCACCGCCTCGCCGGACAACGCAGCGCGCTGGGGATTGAACCAGCAACTGTCGATGCCGAAGCGATTGCCGCCCAGGATGTCGGCTTCAAGCCGGTCGCCGATGATCACGGTCCGGGCCCGACCAACGTCCGGTGCCATGGCGGCTGCGAATTCGAAGAAACGCACGTCCGGCTTGTCACACGCGGCTCGGGCGCCATCGGTGAGCACCACCGTCTGCGGCAGCCACTCCAGGTAGGTATGCGCCGCGCGCGCAGGATCCGCCTCGATCGCGTGGCGCAGGAACAGCTGACGGAATCGTTCCACCTTCAGGAACGCCTGATCGATACGCCCCTGCTCCAGCGCGTCCCACAGCGCACGGTTACATTGCTGGTAGGTGGCATACAGCGGTCCGGTGTCAGCTTCGATGCCAAGGCTGGCCAGCGTGCGTGCGAACGAAAGCCGCTCCGAGGCGCGGAAATCCAGCAGGGTGTCATCAAGGTCGAACAGGAACAGCGTGTAATCCATCGCGTGCGGCTGCCGCTGGGCGTGACAGCCTACCACCCCGATTCCGGGAGGCCTCGGCCTGCGGCCGCACGTCGCGAAACGAATGCCAGGGCGCGTTCCGCGGCGGCATTGCCCCGCCGCTGGATCAGTTTCGCGACCGCAGCATGGGCTTCATCCGATCAGGGCAGCTCCGGCGGGCGGCGCACACGCACCAGGGCGCGGACGATCTCGGTGGGCGCGACCGGTTTTTCCAGCCGCGGGAACGCTGCACCCAGTGGCGCACCGGTGCCGGCGTGGTAGCCGGTCACCACCACGAAAGGCAGCCCAGCGGCCTGCAGCGCTGTGATCAGTCGCTGTTCGGGGCCCTGCCCCAGGTTGATGTCGATGACCGCCGCGTCCACATGGCCAGCCTGCAGCCGCTGCAATGCCGTTTGTACCGACGCGTACGGCCCATCGACGCGCGCGCCTGCACTGCGCAACGCCGCCGCGGTGTCGTGGGCGAGGTAGAAATCATCCTCGACGACCAGCACGCGGCAGTCCTGCAGCAGGGCCATGTCGCCAATATCGACCGAACCGCCATCAACGCCGCTGCGCGGCGGGGCGTCGGTCTGCAGGATGCTGTCGCGGTGGCGAAGCGGGAAGCGGATGCAGGCGTCCGTTCCATCCGCCCGGATGGTCAGCCTCCCCTCCCCTTCGAGCTCGTATGGAATCCGGTCTTCGATCAGCGTCGCACCAAAGCCCCGACGTGGCGTCCCGGACTGGTCCAGGCGCGGCGCATGCCTTTCCTGCCAGCGCACTTCGACCCAGCGCTGTCCATCCCGCTGCTGCAGCGTCCAGCACACGTGGACGCGCCCCTCCGGCGTACTCAATGCACCGTGACGTTGCGCGTTGCTGCCCAGCTCATGGATCGCCAGTGACAGCACTTCAGCCGCCTTGGGCGGGACCACGATCGCCGGACCCTCCATGTGGATACGCCCGTCGCCGTAGGCCGCCGACCCCAGTTCGTCGCCGACCAGCGCATGCAGCTCGATCCCCACGTTTCCGGCCCGGGTCAGCAGCGCCTGCGTGCGCGCCAGCGACATCACCCGTCCGGAAAGTCGCTGCGCGTAGTCCTCCACGCTGGTGGACGACTCACGCGTGCGCAGCGCGATCGATCCGATCGACGCCATGATGTTGCGCACCCGGTGCTGCAGCTCGGCGACAAGGATCGCCTGGTGTTCCGCCCAATGGCGTTCGTCCGTCACGTCACGGGCAATGCCTGCGATGCGCGTGACCCGGCCGTCGGCATCACAGAGCGGGAACATCGTGTCACGAATCCAGCGGAAACGGCTGTCGTCCTCACGCTGCACGCGGAACTCCTGCACGCAGGGCGCGCCGTCGCGTACGCTGACAAGCTGGCGTATCGCGTCTTCGCGGTCATCCGGCACCACCCGCGCGGCCCAGTGCTTCATTTCGCCGGCCGCTACACTGGCGGGCACACCGTAGACCGTGTCGAAGGCAGCGCTGATCAGCTCGGTTTCCAGGCTGTGCGCGTCGCGGATCCACAGCGCATCGGAGGAAGCGGCGGCAAACTGGCGGAAACGTTCTTCGTTGGCCTGCAGCGCCGCGTTGGTCGCCCGGAGCTCGCGGGCGCTCTGTTCGCACTCGGCCAGTGCCACGTGTTCGGCCGTGGTGTCGAACATGGTCACCAGGACCCCTTCCACGGCCCCGTCCTCGTTGCGCAGCGGACTGTAGGTAATGGTGAACCAGACGTCCTGCAGCACGCCGCGTCGCCGCAGCGGATAGCATTTGTCGGAGAACGTCAGCGTCCTGCCCTGCCAGACCTGCTCGTAAAGCGGGCCATTGATGTGCCAGACCTCGGGCCAGCATTCCGCGGTTGGCTGGCCCAGGCCGCCTGGATGCTTGTCGGCCATGATCTCGGCGTAGCCATCATTGTAGATCTGCAACAGGTCTGGGCCCCAGAGCACGATCATCGGGAAGCCGTGCACGGCCATCAGCTCGACCGTGGCGCGCAGATGGGGAGGCCAGCCCTGGACCGGGCCCAGAGGCGTCAAGCTCCAGTCGTGTTCCTGGATGCGCCTGCCCATGCCAGTCAGTTCAGGCGTCGCCGGACGGGCACTCGATGCGGCGGGCAGAGCGGTGCGCTCCGGCGAGCTGGGATGGTGTGCGCTCGCCATGACGCTCTCAGTCCGGACGGGGCGACACGCGCCCGTGCAGCGCGTCCGCCAGGATCCGGGACAGTGCTTCCAGCCGATACGGCTTGCCGCAGCGTGGTGTACCGGCGAACCGTTCCGGAAGGTTTTCGTCATAGCCCGAGGTCAGCACGAACGGAATACCACGTTCGAGCAGGCGGTCTGCCAGGGGATAGACGAGTTCGCCGCCCAGATTGATATCCAGCAGCGCACCGTCGATCACATTGTCGTTGACCAGCGCACCAAGCGCCTGCAGGTTTCCCGCAGGCCCGACCACCTGGACGTCGTTCATCTGCAGATAGTCGACCAGGAACATTGCAATTTCGAACTCGTCTTCTGCCACCAGGATGCGCTTGCCCGCCATCCCATGCTTATCCCGCTCGTTTACCGCCACGCGATGCCTCCAGAAATAATGCGCCCGCCGTGCGGTGCTGATCGTGATCCCAAGCCGATGATGAGGGAGGGCACCCGCAACGCAACGTGATGGCCGGGCCGCAGACCGGCGGCGCCGGTGCAGCGTCGGCCCGCGTGCGCGGGCGGCGGAGGATCGCGCATCGCGATGCCCTCCTCCGCCCACCCCGCCCCCATTTCGTCAGCTGCTGCTCGCGGCCAGCAGGCAAAGGCTGCGCGCAGGCAGCGCCCAACTGCCGTCGGCGGCCTGCTCGAGTGGCGCTTCAGGGGTCTGCAGCAGCACCTTGCGGAACTCCATGCCGTCCAGCACGACCCGATGGGTCTGTGGCTCAGTCCCCGTATTGACCAGCAGTGCCAGACTTACATGGCGACCGGGTTCGCCCAGGCCGGAATCCGGACGACGCCCGTCGAGCACGATGGTAAGGGCCCGGCGCTCGCTGTCATGCCAGTCGGCCTCGCGCATGACCTCACCGTCGGGAGACAACCAGTGGATGTCGGCTGCGTCCCCTTGGGCCCGGTCAAGGAACCGGTTACGGCGCAGCAGTGCGTAGCGCCGACGCAGCAGCAGCAGGCGCCGCACGAAGGCGGCCTGTGCCTGCGATGAAGCGGACTCGGCGCGTTCCCAGTCGATCCAGGCCAGCGGATTGTCCTGGCAATACACATTGTTGTTGCCGTATTGGGTGTGCGCGAACTCATCGCCCGCCAGCAGCATGGGCGTGCCCTGTGACAGCAGCAGGGTGGCGAGCAGGTTGCGCATCTGCTGGGCGCGCAGCGCCAGGATCGCAGGATCGTGCGTCTCGCCTTCCACACCATGATTGGACGACAGGTTGTGACCATGGCCGTCGCGGCCCTCTTCGCCGTTGGCCAGGTTGTGCTTGTTCTCGTAGCTGACCAGGTCGTGCAGGGTGAAGCCGTCGTGTGCCGTGATGAAGTTGATGCTGGCCGAGGGCCTGCGCCCATGGTGGTCGAACAGGTCTGCCGATCCGGTGAAGCGGGACGCAAACGCGGGCAGCTGCCCACCGTCGCCCCGCCACAGGGCCCGCGACGTATCGCGGAAGCGGTCATTCCATTCGGCCCAACCGGGGGCGAATGCACCCAGCTGGTACCCGCCCGGCCCGATGTCCCAAGGCTCGGCAATGAGTTTGACCTGGCTAAGCACCGGGTCCTGGCGGACCGCGTCGAGAAAGCTGCATGAAGGATCGAAGCCGTGCTTCTCCCGGCCAAGGATGGTGGCCAGGTCGAAGCGGAATCCGTCCACGCGCATCTCGGTGACCCAGTAGCGCAGCGAGTCCATGACCATGCGCAGCGCACCGGCGTTGGTCAGGTCGAAGGTGTTTCCGGTACCGGTATCGTTGATGTAATAGCGTCGATCATCACTCAGGCGGTAGTAGCTGGTGTTGTCGATGCCCTTGAACGACAGCGTGGGGCCGAGCTCATTGCCTTCGGCCGTATGGTTGTACACCACGTCAAGGATGACCTCCAGGCCGGCATGGTGCATGCGCGCGACCATCTGCTTGAACTCGGACACGGTGCCAAGTGACAGATAGCGTGGATGCGGCGCAAAGAAGCCGATGGAGTTGTAACCCCAGTAGTTGCGCAGGCCCTGCTGCAGCAGGTGCTGGTCGTCGATGAACGCGTGGACGGGCAGCAGCTCAATGGCGGTGACGCCGAGGTGGGTGAGGTGTTCGACCAGGGCATCGTTGCGCAGCGCCGAGAACGTGCCGCGCTCTTCTTCCCGGATCTGGGGATGCAGCATGGTGAGGCCACGCACGTGTGCCTCGTAGATGACCGTGCGATCCCAGGGCGTGGCAGGCGACCGCTCGTTGCCCCAGCTGAACGCTGGATCCACCACCGCGCAGCGCGGCATGTACGCGGCACTGTCCCGCTTGTCGAAACTCAGGTCCAGGTCGCGGTGTCCCAGGGTGTAGCCGAACAGGTGCGGGGCCCACTTCAGCTCGCCGACGATCTGCTTGGCGTAGGGGTCCAGCAGCAGCTTGTTGGGATTGAAGCGATGGCCCGCATCAGGCGCATACGGGCCGTGGACCCGGTAACCGTAGCGCTGTCCCGGACGCGCATCGGGCAGGTAACCGTGCCAGATCTCGTCGGTGTACTCCGGCAGTGCGATGCGCTCGATCTCGCGCCCGCGCAGGTCGAACAGGCACAGCTCGACCCGGGTCGCATGGCGGGAATAAAGGGCGAAATTGACCCCCAGCCCGTCCCAGCTCGCCCCCAGGGGATAGGGGCGGCCTTCGCGCACCCGTGAGGTGTGGGTGCGTTTAAGAAGTGCCAACGTCGGCCTCCGTCCTGCCACGCAGCGTCCGGGCGCGTGCAGGTGGGGCCTCCTGCTCAGGCAGGCGCGCTTCAAGGTCCGCGCTGACCAGCCGCTCGGCCATCTGCCAGTGCCGTTCCTGCTGTCCATCCGGCCGGCCTTCGGCCTCCCAGATCTGGTGGGCCAATGCGGCCGTGCGGGCCCTGCGCTGTTCATCGTCCATCATGTTCTCCTTCGTCGGTTACCCATATCGCCACTGGACTTCCTTCCAGCACCGTTGCTGCGTCGATGGCATCGCCGCCCTGCAGGCGACGGTCATCGAGCAGGCTGCGCCACGCACCGGGCGGCATCTGCACGCGACCCAGCGGCTCAACCGCTGGATCGGCCAGGCCCGCGCCCGTGCGCGATTCGAACCGTGCGTCCAGCTCCACCACGGCCAGGACGGCCACGTCGCCATGCCGTCTCAGCAGCATGTGCACCGTCCCTTCGTCCGTGCCATTGGCCTGTGGCAGGTACTGCAGGGGGGCCTGCGCGTACAGCTCCGGATGCACGGCGCGATGCCCGAGCAGACGGGCCATCAGCAGCGCCTTCGGCGTGCCGTCGGTCCAGTGCTGCAGCGCCTGCCGCCAATCCTGGGGTGCGGTGAGCCAGCTGCGTCGCTGCGTGTAGTCCACGGCGCGCCGGTTGTCCGGGTCGACCATGCTGTGATCCCAGCCCTCATTGCCCTGGTACAGATCCGGCACGCCCGGGCTGACGTACTGCAGCGTGGTCTGCACCAGCCCCAGCCGCGCCGCCAGTGGCGCCACCTGCTGCACGAATTCGCCGAAGACCGAACGCAGGGCGCTTGCCGCCGGGCTGCCTTCCAGCCAGTCCAGCCAGTCGGAGACCGCCTGTTCCGCCACGCTGTCCGGATCGGCCCAGCTGCTGACCCGCTTGCCCTCGCGCAGCGACTTCTGCACTGCGTTCTTGACCCGCTCCATGTAACCGGCATCCAAGGCCTCGGCCGCCAGCGGCCAGCTGCCCAGCAGCGTCTGCCACAACAGCGAGGTTTCGGCAGGAGGAAGCGGGACCGGCTGGCCTGCCTCAGCGGCCAGCTCGCTGAACCGGGCCTGCTCGCCCGCCCATGCGGCGACGTTCCAGCTCAACACGGCCAGCCGGCAACGCGCGTCCGGGCCACGCTTGTGGTCATGGGTGGCCACGGCAAGCAGCGCCTGCGGCCACTCGGTGCGTCGCGCCTCCGCGCGTGACAGGAATTCGTCCCATGGCAGATGGATGCGACCGGGATCGCTGCCGACATCGTTGCGCGACAGCAGCCGTGCGTACCGATAGAACGCGGTGTCTTCAACGGCCTTCGCATTCAGCGGCGCCGCCAGCTGTTCGAATCGCGTCAGTACGCCCTGCGGATCCCCGGCGGCGTCACGCAGCGTCGCCGCCACCCGATCCAACGCCGTCCGGTCACCACCCCCCAGCTGTGCAGCGGCGGCCGCCATGGCCTGGTCCAACCAGTGTGAGTCCGCCGCACTCTGCAGGCCGTGCGTGCGATAGACCGGGAAATGACGCAGCAAGGCGATGACCGAGCGCTCGATCATCGCCGGCGTCAGGTCTGCGCTGGCAAGGGCAGCCCCTGTCTGCTGCTGGAGCTGCCGCAGCAAGCGGTCGAGGTCACAGCGCAGCGACCCTTGCAGCATGCCGCCTCGTGCGTCCTGCTGCACCAGATCGAAGCTGCGGCCGTCGCCGCTGCAGTCTTCCCACATCGACTGCAATTCGGGTTCTGCGTCCGCTGCGTGCAGGAGGGCGCCGGCCTCATCCATGAAGTCGTAGCCGGTGGTGCCGCTGCATGTCCATCCAGCGGGCAGTCGTTCACCGTCAGCGAGGATTTTCTCGACATGCAGCGTGACCTGGCCGGCCGACCGCCCGCTGCGCAGGGCTGCGTCGTCCAGCGCCGCACGCAGGGTCTGCAGATAGCCGGCGGGGTCAGCCAGCCCGTCGACGTGGTCCACGCGAAGGCCATCCACCCGCCCCTCGGCCACCAGGCGCAACGGCAGCGCATGCACCGCGTCGAACACCGCCGGGCGCTCTACGCGCAGCGCCACCAGTTCGTTGATATCGAAGAAGCGCCGGTAATTGGTCAGGTCGCCGCCGCTGCGCCACCATGCCAGCCGGTAGGCCTGGCGTTGCAGCAGATCCTCCATGCGCTGGGGTGAACGCTGGCAGCGCTCAACCCACGATGGCCAACTGTCGGGGTCGGCCGGATGACTCAGCGGGGACAACGGCAGCACGCGATCGTGATGACGCAGGCACGGGCCGTCGGTCCCGATCTCCAATGACAGCACGTCACCCTGCAGGGCGTCGGCCAATGGGCGATCAAGCACGGCCAGCCACAGCTTGCCATCACATCCCGGGGCGTCCCAATCGATGTCGAATGCATCCGCATGTACGCTGCGTCGTCCTTGGCGGAGCACATCGCTCCACCACGAATTCGTCGGATGGGTTGCCATGTGGTTGGGGACAATGTCGAGCAGCAGCCCCAGGCCATGCGCGCGCGCGGACTCGGACAGGCGCTTGAAGCCATCCTCGCCGCCAAGCTCCGGGCTTATCCGTGTCGGGTCGACATTGTCATAACCGTGCGTGGAGCCCGGTACGGCCATGGCGATCGGCGACAGATAAAGGTGGCTGACGCCAAGCCGCGCGAAGTAGTCCACCTGCGCGACGGCGTCATCGAAATTGAAACCCGCATGCAACTGCAGGCGAACGGTGGCGCGCAGCGTGCTCATGGCGTGGACTCCTGCAAGCGTTGGCGGGCGAAGGCGGCCAGCCGCGCGTCGATGGCCGGATCGTCGGCATCGGCGGCAAGCCGGCGACGCCAGTTGGGATGTTCGTCTACGGTCCCGGGAAGATTGGGTTGCTCGACCGCCCCGGCAGCGTCTTCCAGCGGCAGCAGCGCGAGCAGGGCGGGCGAGCGCGCGGTGAGTGCCAGCGCGTCGCGCTGCAGGTCGCCGCTGGCCAGCCCTTCAGCCTGGACCAGCGTCTCAAGCTGCTCCAGCTGGGTGGCACGCTCCCGTGCCTGCCCATCCGCCTCGCGCTGGTCATTCCAGCCGAGCCGACGCCGCCAGTCCAGGTCACGCCCCTGGATCCACCCGGCCACCGGCGGCAGATCATGTGTCGATGTCATCGCCACCGCCGAACGACGCCACCGGGCGGGCGCCATGAATCCGGAGGCGTCGCGGCTGAAGGCCAGCACATCCATGCCGAGCACCCCGCGCGCTGCCAGCGCATCACGGATGCCCGGCGGGACCACGCCAAGGTCCTCGCCGATCACCAGGCAACGATGGCGCCACGATTCCAAGGCCAGCAGATTGAGCAGGTCGTCGAACGGGTAACGCAGATAGATGCCCTGCCCCGCGCCTGCGCCGCGCGGAACGACCCAGAGCCGCTGCAGACCGAGGATGTGGTCGATGCGCACGCCGCCGCGCCCGGCCATCACCGCGCGAAGCAGGGCAATGAACGGGGCATAGCCGTGGGCACGCAACGCCAGCGGCGAATAGCCGGTGATTCCCCAGGCCTGCCCCAGCGGATTGAATGCATCGGGCGGCGCGCCCAGCTCCAGACCGCGCATCACGGCCGCGTCGTTGGCCTGTGCTTCCACGCCGTCAGGATCGAATCCCACCGCCAGGTCGGCGATCAGGCCCATCTGCATCCCGCTGGCCTGGGCGCTCTCCTGCACGTTCTGCCAGCTCTGCTGTGCGAGCCACTGGCCGAACGCATGCAGCGGGGCGGGACCTCCGGACAGCACAGCAGTGCCCTCGGCCCAGCTGGCCAACGGGGCCCCTGCTTCGTCGATCTGCTGCTGGATCTTCTGCCAGCGCTCGGGCTGGTGCTGCTGCAACCAGCCCGGCAGGCGATGGATCCACTGCTGCTTGGCGGCCGCCGCGCTCGGCCAGTCCACCAGGGGAGCGCCCTCGTGCGCGGCAAGCGCAGCGTCAAGCGCGGCGTCGGCTGTACGTACCGCCTGCGCGGCATCGGCAAGCACCTGGCGAGGCGAGCCATGCAGCGGCTCGAGCCAGCGTCGGTCGCTCGGCGAATAGGGACTGAACCCGCTGCGGATCGGCATGCTGGCATGCATGGGTGACAGTGCCACCGCATCGGCGCCATGGGACCGCGCCCTGCGCATCCAGTGAAGGACGCCGCTGCTGTCACCGATGCCGCCGTCACTGAGGCCACGCAGGCCGTGCACCTGGGCGGCGATGCCCCAGGGCCGCATCGCGGCATCCGCCGCCGGCAGCCAGGCCTGAGCGGGCGCCACGGCACAACGTTGCATCCGGCTGCCCTGGCAGAACGTCCAGTAGCCGGGTCGATCCGGCGCCACCCACGCACCCGATGCCGGCAATGCCTGCGCCGGAACGACGCTGCCCGCCTCGTCCAGCCAGTGCGCTGATGCGGTCGACGTGCCCGCGATCTGCACCGCGCTGCCGCACACGGCCGTCAGCAATGGCGGGGGCACGTCGGCCCGCCCGGCCCCCTCCAGTGCGGAAAGAACGGCGTCGATCACATCCGGCGCAACATCGCATTCGATACCCGCCACGTCGGTCCAGCGCGTCAGCAGGCCTGCACGTTCGGCGCGTGCCGAACGCTGCGCTGCGGGCCCGCTCATCGCGCTACCCAGCGCACGCACAGGCTGCCCGCTGCAAGCTGTCCCGCCTCTGCGGGCTGCTGCTCCCATACCGCCTCCCCCTCCGGCAGGTGGTGATCGACCGCACCGTCGCCGAGATTGATGGCGATCCACCATTGCCCATCGGGCAGCTGCCACCCCGCCTTGACGGCACGGTCACCCAGCACGGATGACCCGAGTGCACGCGCCGACGCCAGTCCGGGCACCAGGTAACGACGACGCAGGGCCAGCAATTGGATGAATACACGAAGGTGCCCGGCGGCCTCCTCATCGTCTTTCGCAGGCAGCACCACCCGCGATGCATCGAAGGTCGCGCACGCATTGGGGTCGGGTATGCGCGCGCGCTGTGACGCATCGGCAAACGCGGCGAATCCCGCGAATTCACGCCGCCGGCCCTCGCGGACGGCTTCATCAAGCGGCGGCAGGTAGTCGGTGAAGAACTGGAACGGTTGCCGCGCCTGCCAGGGCTCACCCATGAAGACCAGCGGCACCATCGGTGTCAGCAGAACCAGGGCCAGCGCAGCGCGCGCGCGCGGCGGCGACACCAGTGTCGAGAGGCGCTCACCGAGGGCGCGGTTCCCGATCTGGTCGTGGTTCTGCGCGAAAATCACGAAATGCTGGGGTGGCACGTCGGCACTCGGCTCGCCACGCTGTTCACCCTTGTGGTTGCGCTCCCCCTGCCAGGCGAAGCCTTCCGAAAGCGCCCGTGCCAACAGGCGCTCGGCACAGCCGGCATAGTCGGCGTAGTAGCCTTCGTGCTCGCCGGTCAGCATGACGTGCAGCGCGTTGTGCACGTCATCGTTCCACTGCCCCTGGTAGCCCCCACGCAGCCAGCTGGCCTGGTTGCGTTCGTTTTCCAGCACCAGATGTACGTGCGGACGGTCAGCGCAGGCTGCGCGGATGGCCTGTTCCAGCTCGCCCAGGAAGGCGTTGGGTGCGATCGCCTGCACGGCATCCAGTCGCAGCCCATCGAAGCGGTATTCCTGCAACCACATCAGCGCGTTGTCGATGAAGAAACGCTTGACCTGCGGCTGGGTGAAGTCGATGGCCTCGCCCCACGGCGTGCAGGTGCTGGGGTCAAAGAAACTCGACGCGTACTGCGCCAGCAGGTTGCCCTGCGGCCCGAAGTGGTTGTAGACCACATCCAGCAACACCGCCATGCCGTGGGCGTGGGCCGCATCGACCAGCGCCTTGAGATCGTCCGGGCGGCCATAGGCTTCTGCCGGCGCATACGGAAACACGCCGTCATAGCCCCAGTTGCGGCGGCCCGGGAACTGCGCGACCGGCATCAGTTCCAGTGCGGTGATGCCCATCTCCGCCAGTGCCGGCAGTTGTGCCTTCAGTCCTGCAATGCCGCCGCTGCAGCCCAGGTGAACCTCATAGATGACCAGTTCCTGCCAGGGCCTTCCCGCCCAGTCGGTCTGCCACGCATGGCCATCTTCCGGCAGCAGGGCGCTGGCACCGTCCACGCCGTGCGGTTGCCAGCGGGAGGCGGGATCAGGCACCTGCGTGGTGCCGTCGATAAGGAACCGGTACGGCGCGCCCGCGCTGCCGTGGGTGTCGGTGACGAAGCATCCGTCGCCTTCGGCGTGCATCGGCCGTGTTTCTCCGTCCAGCACCAGCGCTACGGTTCCGGCGTCCGGTGCCCACAACCGGAAGCGGTACTGCCCGTCACCCAGCGCCCAGGCGCCGAGTCGGTCCGCGCCACCGGCGATCATGCGTCGACCTGCAGGTACAACGTCGCCAGCGGCGGCAAGGTCAGCTGCAGCGAATGCGGCTGGCCATGCATGGGATCGGCCACGGTATGCAGTGCGCCCCCGTTGCCCGTATTGCTGCCCGCATAGAACGCGCTGTCGCTGTTGAGCACTTCGCGCCACTGCCCCGCACGTGGCACGCCGACCCGGTAGCCATGGCGCGGCACGGGCGTCAGGTTGCTGACCACCAGCATCGGCGGCGCCTGGCCCGCCGGATCGTGGCGTATGAAGGCGAACACACTGTTGGCGTGATCGTCGCCCACGCTCCATTCAAAGGTCCGGTCGTCCTGCTCGTCACGATGCAGCGCCGGCTGGTCGCGCAACGTCCGGTTCAGATCGGACACCAGGCGCGCCATGCCCTGGTTCAGCGGCCGGCCGGCCTGCTCCCAGTCCAGGCTCGCGTCGTGGTTCCACTCATGGCTCTGGCCGAACTCCGACCCCATGAACAGCAGTTTGCTGCCTGGGTGGGCCCACATCAGCGCGTAATAGGCGCGCAGGTTGGCGAAGCGTTGCCACTCGTCTCCCGGCATCCGCGCCAGCAGCGATCCCTTTCCGTGCACGACCTCGTCATGCGAAAGCGGCAGTACATAGCGCTCGGAGAACGCGTACACCAGGCCGAAGGTCATCTCACTGTGGTGATGCTGGCGATGCACGGGGTCATGCTGCATGTAGCGCAGCGAGTCGTGCATCCAGCCCATGTTCCATTTGTGGGTGAAACCGAGGCCACCGTGCTCGACCGGTGCCGTGACCCCCGGCCACGCAGTGGATTCCTCGGCAATCACCATGACCGAAGGGAACCGGTCGCGGACCACGCTGTTCATCCGCTTCAGGAACGCCACGGCCTGCAGGTTCTCGCGGCCGCCGTGTTCGTTGGCGACCCATTCGCCTTCGTTGCGGCTGTAATCGCGGTACAGCATCGAGGCCACCGCATCCACGCGCAGGCCATCCACGTGGAAGCGTTCGATCCACTCCAGCGCACTGCCCAGCAGGTAACCTGCCACCTCGTTGCGGCCGTAGTTGTAGATCAGCGTGTGCCAGTCCTGGTGGAAGCCCTCGCGGGGATCGGCATGCTCGTAGAGCGCGGTGCCATCGAAGCGCTCAAGCCCGTGTGCATCGTTGGGAAAATGTGCACTGACCCAATCGACGATGACACCGATTCCGGCCTGGTGGCAGCGGTCGACAAAGCGCGCGAAGTCTTCGGGACTGCCATGGCGTGCGGTCGGTGCGTAGATGCCGAGGGGCTGGTAGCCCCAGGATCCGCCAAACGGATGTTCACTGACGGGAAGCAGCTCGATATGGGTGAACCCGAGACCCTGTACGTGCGGGATCAGCCGGTCCGCCAGCGCATTCCAGTCATAAACGCCGCCGTCGGTATCACGCTGCCAGGAGCCCGCGTGGACTTCATAGATGGACAGCGGGGCGTGCCCTGCCGCATCGCGCTGCTGCATCCACGCCTGGTCATGCCAGGTGATGGCGTCGATGGCGGCCACCCGGGAAGCGGTCGCCGGCGGCAGCTCGGCCCATCGGGCCATGGGATCGGCCTTGTCCGCCAGCACGGCGCCGTCGGCACCGGTGATGCGGAACTTGTAGCGCGCGCCCACCTGCACACCGGGAAGGAACAACTCCCACACGCCCGCATCGTGGCGCAGGCGCATCGGATGGCGGCGCCCGTCCCAGGTGTTGAACTCGCCTACGACGGCGACCCGCCGGGCGTTGGGAGCCCAGACCGCAAAGCGCACGCCATCCACGCCGTCTACCTGCATCGGCAGCGCGCCCAGGGCGCGCATGGCCTCGCCGTCCCCGGACTGCACGCCGCGCAGGATCGGGTCAGACAACAGCGGCCAGAACCCGTAGGGGTCTTCCGTCAGCTGTTCGCTCTGCGGCCAGCGGATACGCAGGCGCGCCCGCCCCGGTCCCGCGACCTTCGCCTCGAACAGTCCATCGACGCCAAGCGAGGACAACGGGACTTCGTTGCCTGTCTCCCCTACCTGCGCATGAACGCCCAGTGCGCCCGGCAACAGGGTGCGCAGCACGTACCCACCGAGGCCGTCGTCGTGTACTCCCAGCCAGGCAAACGCATCGCCGGGCTCACCGTTTGCCAGCGCCTGCAGGGGTGCGGGCAACAGGTTCGCAGCAGGTGCGTCTTCCGTCAGCGTCGTCGATCCGACCTGTACCGCACGATCACCTTCCATCACGCGGCCACCTGCCTTGCCTGACGATACAGGTCGAGGTACTGGCGTCCGGCGATATCCCAGCCACTCGGGCGCAGCATTGCTGCACGCTGCATCGACTGCAGCAGGCCCGGCATGCGGAAGGTGCGCAGCGCCCGTTCCACACAACGGCGCATGACGTTCGCGGTGGCCTCATGGAACAGGAAGCCCGTCACGCCATCGTCGACCGTATCAACCAATCCACCGGTGGCGTGCGCGATCGGCAGGCAACCGAAGCGCTGTGCGTACATCTGACTGAGCCCGCAGGGCTCGAAACGCGATGGCATCAGCAGGAAATCAGCACCGGCGAACATCTGCCGGGCCAGCTGTTCGTCGAATCCGATCCATGCCCCGACCTGTCCGGGGAAGCGGCGCGCCAGCGCGCGGACCTGCTCCTCGACATCGGGCTCTCCCCCGCCGATCACCACCAGCTGGCCGCCGGCGGCAATGATCTGCGGCGCCACGTCACATGTGATGTCCAGCCCCTTCTGGTGGACCAGACGACTGACCACCGCGAACAAGGGGCCTTCGCTGTCCCGCAGCCCGAAGGCCTGGCGGACACTGGCTGCATTGGCAGCGCGCCCTTCGCACTCCTGCACGCTGAAATGCGCACTGAGGTGGCGATCCGAACGCGGGTCCCAGCTGGCATCGATGCCATTGACGATGCCACTGAGGTGGCCGCGGGCGGCGCGCCGTGCAAGCAGCGCATCAAGACCGCAGCCGTCCGCTGGCTCGGTGATCTGCTCGGCATAGTTGAGGCTCACCGTGTTGAGGCGGGTTGCATTGACGATGCCAGCCTGCAGGAAGGACATGTGGCCGAAGAAATGCATCTCCTCCAGGTGCTCGGAGGGAATGCCCAGCGCTTCGGACAGCGCATACGGGAACAGGCCCTGGTAGGCCAGGTTGTGGATGGTCAGCAAGGTCGCCACTTCGGTGCCGTCCCAGCGCACATAGGCCGCGGCCAACGCGGTCGGCCAGTCATTCAGGTGCAGCAGGCCCGGGGTCCATTCCATGCCGGTGCGACCGGCGGCAATTTCCGCCGCAGCGTGCGAGAGCGTTGCGAAGCGGATTGCGTTGTCCTTCCACTCCTTGCCGTTGGCGTCGACGTAAGGCGACCCGTTGCGATCGAACAGCGGCCCATTGAGCAGCACGTAGATCGGCAGCCCATCGGCCTGCCGCGCGCGCCCGATGCGGCAGGCTGGCAGGTGGCCGCGAGGCGCCACGCTGCCCACCACTTCGATCGACTGCAACCTCGACAGGACTTCCGGGTAGCCGGGAATGAGCACACGGACGTCGCAGGCGTCGCGCAACGCGCGCGGCAGCGAGGCGGCTACGTCCCCCAGGCCGCCCGCCTTGATGAAATCCGCCATTTCCGAGACGACGAACAACACCGGTTCCCCGCGCTCGACCGAGGTCATCGTCGGAATGAAACGGCCACGCACGTCACGCCGGCGCAAGCGCTGGCTCGCCTTGCGCGCGACAGGGGACGGCAGGGGACGTACGAAGGGAGGAGTGCTGTTCATGGCATGCTCGAATGACGTGCAGAAAGACAGGCCCAGCTGCGGGGGCAGCGGGACAGGGATCGGGTATCGGCGCGGGCGTGGGGGACGCTGGCGTATCTCGTGCGTTGAATCTATACCCCTAGTGAATCAAACCTCCGTGAAAAGCTTGAGTTGTCTTTGTGACATTGCGCGATGTGCGAACGACGGCGACGCATGAGCGCCGTTTGGTAAATGATTCACCCTCGTTACGTCGTGCTGCTGAGCCTTGTGCAGGCGTTATCGCGACACACGCGAGCCCGTCACGGATGATTTTCTGAATCGCTCATACACGATGCGCTGCACGCCACGTGGAACGCGAAAGTGGCGGACGAATTCCATCCCTGTTGGAAACGGCGACTGCGGGCGCCACGTGCCGCACATGGATGCGATGCAGGTAGAGCGGCGGATCGATGCGCTGCGGGTCCTGGTCCCACTCGCGAGCGGCCCCATGTACAGGCCACCGGTCACCCCGGTTTCTCGTTGCCGACAGGCAGTCAGCAAAGACCGGCGTGCCCCTTCCGGAACATCGCATACGTATGCATGAACGTGCACGAGTGTGCACGTAAGCGCCTGTCTGGGTTACGCTGGGTCCACCCCGCAACCAGACCTCCACGTATGACCTGCCCACGACGCAGTGTTCCCGCACGCTGCGCTGCGCCTGGAACCTTCTGTCCATGAGTACGCACGACACCCTGCCCGGCGAACGCCAACAGGCGATTCTCGCGCTGCTGCGCGAGAACGGCCGCGTGCTGGCCGCGCCGCTGGCCCTGCAGTTCGGCGTATCGGAGGATTCGATCCGGCGCGACCTGCGGGAGCTTGCCCAGCGCGGCCTGTGCCGACGCGTGCATGGCGGCGCGCTGCCGGTCGCCCCGTCGTTCCTCCCCTTGTCCGAACGCAGGGAGCAGCACCTCGGGCGTCGGCAGACCCTCGCGCGGCTGGCGCTGGCCCGTCTGCGCCAGGGTGACGTCGTCGGCCTGGACGCAGGCTCGACAAACAGCGCGATCGCGGCACTCTTGCCCACTGATCTCGGGCTGCAGGTTGTGACCAACGCACCGGATATCGCCCTGCAGCTGCTTCCCCGCGAAGGCATCGAGGTGGTGCTGATCGGGGGTCGCCTGGATCGTCACGCCGGCGCCGCGCTGGGCACCCAGGCGATGGAAAGTCTCGCTGGCCTGCGGCTGGATGTGTGTTTCGTCGGCACGTGCGCCCTGGATATCGAGGGCACGGCATGGGCAATGGACGGTGAAGAAGCGGCGTTCAAGCGCGCACTGGTCGGCTGCGCCGAGCGGGTGGTGGTCGTGGTCCACAACGAGAAACTGGGGGCACGCGGCGTCCATCGCATTGCCACCCGCAGTGCGCTCGACGCCGTGGTGCTCGAAGTCGACGCACCGCCCGCGCTGGTCCAGGCACTGCGCGGCCTGCCGCTGGATGTCGTACAACCCGCCCTGCCCCCTGACCCTGCCCCCGACCCTGCTCATTTCCGCCCATGAACCGCCAAGACCGCCAACGCGCCACCCGCCAACAGCACGCCACCCGTGCGGTATTTCTCCTGCCCGGCTTCGCGATCGCGGCGTGGGCGCCGCTTGTTCCCTTCGCCAAGGCGCGCATCGGCCTGGATGAAGGCAGCCTGGGACTTGCCCTGCTGTGCCTGGGTGCCGGCTCGCTGCTGGCAATGCCCGTGGCCGGTGCACTGGCCGCTCGTTTCGGCTGTCGCGCGCTGATGCTGGCGACCCTGCTGATGGCCGCGGTGGCCCTGCCGCTGCTGGCGGTGGCGCCATCGGCGCTGGCCCTGGGCCTGACCTTGTTCGTTTTCGGGGCCGGCGTGGGCGCGTGCGACTGCGTCATGAACCTGCAGGCCGTAGCGGTGGAGCGCGATGCAGGTCGCCCGATGATGTCCGGTTTCCATGCCTTCTACAGCATCGGCGGTGCGCTGGGCGCCGCGGCGATGACCTCACTGTTGTCGCTCGGTGTGGCGCCGTGGATCGGCGCCTGCCTGCTGGTGGGAATCATGGCGGCGGTTACCCTCGTCGCCGCACCGCACTGGCGCGCGGAGGGTGCGGCAGGCGGGACCCCGCTGTTCGCCGTGCCGCGCGGCGTCGTGCTGCTGATCGGCGGGCTGTGCTTTGTCGCGTTTCTCGGCGAAGGCGTGATGCTGGATTGGAGCGCGGTGTTCCTCAACCAGGTCCAGGGCGTGCCCCCTGGCCGCGCCGGGGTCGGCTTCCTGGTGTTTTCCGTGGCGATGACCGTCACCCGGCTGTTCGGTGACCGTGCGGTCGCCGCGCTGGGCCCCCACCGGTCCGTGCTGATCGGCGGCGCTGTTGCGGCGGCAGGTCTGCTGCTGGCTACGTTTGCCGCCACGCTTGGGCTGGCATTGGCAGGCTATCTGCTGATCGGCGTTGGCTGCGCCAACATCGTGCCGGTCCTGTTCACCCTGGCGGGGCGGCAGACCGCCATGCCGGAGAGCCTGGCCATATCGGCCGTGACCACGCTGGGCTACGCCGGCATCCTGGCAGGACCGGCGCTGGTTGGCTTCGTCGCGCACGCCACGCGGCTTGAGGTCGCCTTCGTGCTGGTGGCGGCCGCGCTGCTGCTTGTCGGCCTGCTGGCACGACGGGTGCGCTGACCGCGAGGTCCGGCAGCGCCGCGCCGCGCCGGGCAGGCGGGGAGACGCAAGCCGACTGACATCGGTTCTACACCCCCACACAGCTCCGGTCGTTCAGCGCAGTGCGAAACTCACCGCTCTCAGCAGCTCGGAAAGATTGAACGGCTTGGGCAGCAGTCCCATGCCCGGGCCGAGGAACTCGTTACGCACTGCCGCGCGCTCGGTATAGCCGGTGATGAACAAGACCGGTAGCCGCGGACGCAGCTCGCGCGCGGCATCGGCCAGCTCCCGGCCGTTCATGCCCGGCAGCCCGACGTCGGAGAGGAGCAACGCAATGCCCTCGTCGTCGCGCAGTTCGCGCAGGGCCTGCCGCGCGTCGCCGACCGCGATCACCTCGTAGCCGGCCTCCCGCAGCATGTCCTGCACCATCTGCCGTACGGAATCGGTATCGTCCACCACCAGGATCCGCTCGAAGCGTCCCACCGGTGTCTCGCCGCGCTCGCCGGCCACGGCGATCCGCGTTGCATCGCCCAGTGGCAGCAGCAGCTCCACCTCGGTACCCACACCGGGTTCGCTCGTGATGCGCGCCACACCGCCGCTCTGGCGTGCGAAGCCATAGGTCATGGACAGGCCCAGGCCCGTCCCCTCCCCTTGCGGTTTGGTGGTGAAGAACGGCTCGAAGACCTTCTTGAGCAGATGCGGCGGGATGCCGCTGCCGTTGTCCATCACCTTGACGCTGATGTATTCCCCTGCCGCAAGGCTGTAGTCCCCCTCCACGCGGGAACGCTCGCCCCGGATGCGGATCAGTCCCTGCCCGCCCAGCGCATCGCGGGCATTGATCACCAGGTTCAGCACCACGCTCTCGAACTGATTGGGATCGGCCAGGGCCACCAGCGGATCGTCGCCGAGCTCGAACTCGAGCTCGATGTTCTCGCCGATGGTCCTGCGCAGCAGGTCCTCAAGCGAGTGAACGCGACCGGTGACATCGAACGGCTGTGGATCCAGCGGCTGCTTGCGGGCGAAGGCCAGCATGCGCTGGGTGAGCGCTGCCGCGCGCGTGGCCGAGCTGGATGCCGCCTCGACGTACCGCCCCAGGCGGTCAAGTTTGCCGGTATCGGCCGCCAGCTCGATCATGTCCAGCCCGGAGATGATCGTGGTCAGCAGGTTGTTGAAATCGTGCGCGATGCCGCCGGTCAGCTGTCCCAGCGCGTCCATCTTCTGCGCCTGCAGCAGTTCCGCTTCGGTACGCTCGCGCTCGGAGATCTGATAGGCCAGCTCACGCCGTTGTTCGCGGTCACGCTCGTGGTAGACGGTGATGTCTTCCACCACGACCAGGCCCAGGTCGGGCTGCTGGTACGGAGTCAGCCGCCATTGCGTGACCCGCGGCGTGCCGCTCGGATTGGGCAGCACGACCGTACCCTGCCAGCGTTCGCGGGTGCGCAGCGCCTCGCGGAGCCCGTCGATGAACTCACCCGCGTTGCCGAGACGGTCCAGCGGCGAGCCGTCACTGGCGCCGGTGCCCAGCAGGCGCGCGAACGCATCGTTGGCGTTGCGCACGTTGAGCCCGGCATCCAGCACCGCGATGGGGGCATTGATCTGGCGGAAGATCTCTCCGAAACGCGCCTCCGCCTCGCGCAGCGCATCTTCGGCGCGGCGAGCGCGCAACAGGCTGCGCAGGGTGGCGATCAGCACGTCCGGATCCACCGGATGGGTGAGGTAGCCATCGGCGCCCGCCTCCAGGCCGGTGATCATGTCGCCGGTGCTGATCGATGCGGCGGATACGTGTACGACCGGCAACAGGGCGGTGCGCGGCTCCGAGCGCAGCGTACGCACGACGTCGAAGCCACTCATGTCGGGCAGGTTGACGTCCAGCACCAGCGCAGCGAATTCGGCCGCATCAACGGCGGCGAGGCCCGCGCCGCCGGTACCGGCTTCCTCCACGGCGAAACCGTGATGTTCCAGCACCCGGCGCACCGCGTAGCGCGTGGCGATGTTGTCGTCGACCACCAGGATGCGATCACGCTCGGACATCGTGCGCCTCCGCTACGGGTTCCAGCTTCACCGGCACGACCACATAGAACTCCGATCCCTCGCCCGGCACGCTGTTGACCCCGACATGGCCGTCGAGCAGCTCGGCGAACCGCTTGCAGAGCGACAGTCCAAGGCCGGTGCCGCGCAGGCGCTTCTGCAACGGGGAGTCGACCTGCATGAAATCCTCGAACAACGCGGCCTGCATGTCCTGCGGAATGCCGATGCCGGTATCGTGCACGCTGAAGCGCACGGCGGCCTCACCCTCCTGCCGCGCCGACACCACGATGCGCCCGCGCTGGGTGAACTTCAGCGCGTTGGAGATGTAGTTGCGCAGGATCTGGGCCAGCTTCTTGTCGTCGGTGTAGAGCATCGGGAGCTGCGGCGGCGCGATGAACTCCAGGTCGATGGCATCGCCCTCCACCAGCGGCCGGAACATGCCGCGCAGTGCCGAGAACAGGTCCATGAGATCGAACCAGGCCGGCGAGATGGTGATCCGTCCAGCCTCGATCTTGGCCAGGTCAAGCAGGTCATCGACCATCTCGCGCAGTTCGCTGGCCGAGTTGCTGATGAAGCCGACCTGCTGGCGCTGGCCCGGGCTGAGCGCCCCGTCCATGCCGTCCTCCAGCAGCCGCGTCATGCTCAGGATCGAACCGAGCGGCGTGCGGAACTCGTGGCTCATGTAGGAGAGGAAGCGGCTCTTGAGCTCGGACACCTGCCGCAGTTCCTCGGCCTGCTGGTCCAGCTCGGCATACAGCGCCACCACGCCCTGGTTGGTTTCATCCAGCTCGGCGCGCAGCAGCGCGTTCTCCTCACGCAGGCGGTCAAGCTCGAGCGGTTCAGGCACGTCGGTCATGCTCATTGGAATGCTCCCACCCGCAGCGCGACGACGCACAGGTCGTCCCGTCCGCGGTCGAAATCTCGTTGCAGCACGGCCACCACCAAGGCGGGATGACGGTGCTGCAGCCCCGGATAATCACGCAGGCTCCAGCGCGCCTGCAGCCCATCGCTATGCATCACCAGAAGGGTGCCAGCGGGGGCGTGAAGACTGAATGCCTGCGCTTTCCGGTACTGCACGCCCACGATGCCGGGCATGGACGCCATTCCGCGCGTGCCGTCGTCGGTGACCAGACTGCCGGCGATATTGCCAACGCCCGAGTAGGCGATCGCCCCGCTGTGCAGGGCCACGCAGGCCACCGCCGCTGCACCGCCCCGCGTTCCTGACATCGCGGCGTGCAGGCCCTCGACGCGTTCGACCGCCCCGCTGCCTGCATCCTGCGACGCCATGGCGCGCACGCCGGACTCGGACGCATCGGCCGCCTGGGCACCATGGCCGAGACCGTCGATCAGCGTCAACGCCAGCTGCTGGTCCGTCGCGTGCAGGTGCCACGCGTCGCCACATGCAGTCTCGTGCCTGATCGGCAGACGCACCGCTCCGTATGGGAGATCGGCATTGCGCGGCGCACGCTCGGGATGGATGCGCACCACCAGCACCGCGCCGCGGCTGTCACTCCAGGCGTCCATCACCCGGGCCTGGCGCGCGATCGCGGCCATCCCCAGGCCCTGGCTGCCGCCGGTGGAATAGCCGTCCTGCAGACATTGCGCCAGCACGAAACCGGGGCCCTGGTCGATCGAGCACAGCTCGATCCCGAGCCCGTCGACGCCTGCGATCACCGACAGGTGCATCCGCCCACCGCCACCATGCCGCCACAGGTTGGTCGCCATTTCGGTCGCCGCAAGCGCCACCCGCCCGGCGTCCACTTCGTTGAACCCCGCCTGGGCCGCAAGCAGCAGCGCTTCGCGCCGTGCCTGGCCGACCTGGGTGGTTTCCTCGACGATGACAACGCGGGTAAGGGGGCCGGAAAAATTCAGGTCCATTTGGTGATCGTGACCCGGGTGCCCTGTCCTGGCGCGCTGTCCAGCTCGAAGTCGTCGACCAGCCGTCGCGAGCCCGAAAGACCCAGCCCCATGCCGCTGCCGGATGACCATCCGTCGGTCAGCGCCTTGGCGTGGTCCGGGATGCCCGGGCCCTGATCGGCGAACACCAGCTGGATGCCGCGGCGTACGCCGCGTTCGACGGTGCTCCAGCGCATGTCGCCGCCACCCCCGTAGATCACCGCGTTGCGGGCCAGCTCGCTCGCGGCGGTGACCAGCTTGGTCTGGTCCACCAGCCGCAGCTTGAACGCCACGGCCAGCTGGCGCACGGTCTGGCGCGCAACGACCACGTCCTGTTCGATGCGCACGGGAATCGAGCCGCTTTCAGCGATCATGGCGTGCCTGCAGGCGTCTGCAGCAGTTTCATGCCGCGTTCCACGTTCAACGCCGTGCGCACGCCACGCAGGTCAAGCCCCAGTTCCACCAGGGTGATCGCCACCGCCGGCTGCATGCCGACCACCACCGTCGTGGCATCCATGATCTGCGCCAGTGCGGAGATCGTCGAGATCATCCTGCCGATGAACGAATCGACGATGTCCAGCGCGGAGATGTCGATCAGCACACCCCGTGCGGAGGTGCGCTGGATCTTGTCGGTCAGGTCGTCCTGCAGGGTGAGCGCCAGCTGGTCGTGCATGTCCACCTGGATCGTGACCAGCAGCAGATCGCCCATCTGCAGGATCGGAATGCGATCCATCTCAGCCGGCCACCTTGGTTACGGTCTGTCCCGTCCGCCGCAGCGCCAACGCGAGGGCATCGGCGAGGTTGGCCTTGGTGACGATGCCCTGCAGGTCCAGGCCCAGATGCACGATGGTCTGGGCGATCTGCGGACGCACGCCGCTGATGATCGCGTCGGCGCCCATCAGCCGGATCGCGGTAACGGTCTTGAGCAGATGCTGGGCCACCAGCGTATCGACGGTGGGCACGCCGGTGATGTCGATGATGGCGATTTCCGAGCCGGTATCGACGATCCGCTGCAGCAGCGACTCCATCACCACCTGGGTGCGCTGCGAATCCAGCGTGCCGATCATCGGCAGCGCAAGCACGCCTTCCCAGAGCTTGACCACCGGGGTGGACAGCTCCAGCATTTCCTCCTGCTGGCGCTGGATCACTTCTTCACGGGTCTTCTGGAACGCTTTGACAGTATGCAGGCCCAGCTGATCGAGCAGTTCGGAGACCGCCGCCAGCTGGTCGCCAAGCAGCTGTGGCTCGTCGATCAGGCCGACCTGGACCTGGCTGAACAGGGGACGCTTCAGCGAGAACACGAACAGCGCGGTCTCCGACGAATTGAAGCCGCGGCGGGCGCGGTCAGCCGACAGGCTTTCCAGGAAGCGGCGGATCGGCTGCCATTCCGTCCCCTGCAGCGTGCTGGCGTCGGCCGCCGGCAGGGCCTGCAGGAACAGGCGCCAGTATTCGCGCAGCTGCGTGTCCAGCTCGGCGCTGGAGATGCGGTTGTCCTGCCCTTGGCCGGTGTCGGCGAGCAGCTGCTGCCACTGGGAGAGGATATCCGCCTCGTGGCTGCGGATGAGATCGATCGTGCGCTGCTGCAATGCCGCCATGGAGGATTCCTGCTCGGTAGGACCGACAGGTCGAGCGAACGCACGCCTGCCGGCCAGAAAAGGGGCGTGCCCTGGAGGAATCGCGCAAGGCGCGACACTCCATGTCACTTCTGGATAGCCCTCACATTACGCAATCAGCAATGTGTTCATCGCGTGAAAAAAGGCGGACAGAACGTCACTTTATCTTTAGGAGCGAGCGGCCGGCAAAAAGTCAGCTGACTGCTTCAGGATTGCGGTGCAGGGCAATGCGCCCTACGCGTCGTTTTTCCATGGAGAGCACACGCAGTCGGAAGCCGGCATGCTCGACCACATCGCCTGCCTCAGGCATGCGGTCCAGCGCATGCAGTACGAGACCGGACAATGTCTGGTAGTCAGCGTGGCGTTCAAAACGGATGCCGCCCATCCGCTGCAGATCATCCAGCGTCAGCGCGCCGTCCGCCTCCCAGTGGTCCGGGGCGACCTGTTCGATCCCGTAGCGATCATCCTGGGTATCAGCCAGGTCGCCTGCAATCGCCGCTAGCAGGTCATTGGCGGTCACCAGCCCTTCCACGCTCCCATACTCATCCACCGCGACCGCCAGCGGTACCGGATGCTGGCGGATCATTTCCAGCACCTGCAGCGCGCTTGCGGTGGACGAAACGAACTGCGCCGCGCGCAGGCTGGCCCCGAGGTCCAGCGGCCGTCCCTGCAGCAGATCCGCCAACAGATCGCGGCTCTGCACGACGCCACGCAAGCGGTCCAGGTCGCCGTCGGCGACCAGCAGGCGCGTATGCGGGCTCGCCACCAGCCGCGCGATCACGTCCTCCTGGCTGCGGCTGATATCGATCCACTGCACGTCGGTGCGTACCGTCATCACGCTGGACACCGGCCGCTCTGCCAGCGACAGCACGCTGCGGATCATGTCCTGCTCGGCCGGCTGCAGCCGTTCGCCCGCATCGTCGCCCTCTGCCTCCCCGTCGGGGCCGGTCGATCCCGCTTCGCGCACCCCGAACATGCGCATCACCGCATCGGCGGTGCGCTGGCGGAAGGGAATCGCCTGCGCATCGCGCTGGCGGTTGAAGCCCACCCACTGGTTGAAGCCTTCCACGAGGATGGAAAACGCGATGGCCGCGTAGAGGTAGCCCTTGGGGATCTTGAAGCCCAGGCCCTCCGCCACGAGGCTGAAGCCGATCATCAGCAGGAAGCCCAGGCACAGCACGACGACGGTCGGATGCCGGTTGACGAAGCGGGTCAGCGGTTTGCTGGCCAGCAGCATCAGGCCCATCGCGATGGTGACGGCGGCATACATCACGCCGAGGTTGTCGACCATGCCGACCGCGGTGATCACCGAATCGAGCGAGAACACCGCATCAAGCACCACGATCTGCGCCACGACGGTACCGAAGCCGGCATACACACGGTTGCCGCCGCTTTCGTGCGCCCGGCCTTCCAGGCGTTCGTGCAGCTCCATCGTGCCCTTGAACAGCAGGAACAGGCCACCGACCAGCAGGATCAGGTCACGACCGGAAAAATCATGCCCCCCCAGTGCGAACAGCGGCTCAGTGAGTTTCATGATCCACGCCAGCGCAGCCAGCAGCACCAGCCGCATCAGCAGCGCCAGGGTCAGGCCGATCACCCGCGCACGGTCGCGCTGGTGGGGCGGCAGTTTGTCGGCCAGGATCGCGATGAACACCAGGTTGTCGATGCCCAGGACGATTTCCAGCACCACCAGGGTTGCAAGGCCCATCCAGATCGAAGGGTCAGCCAGCCATTCCATGCGTCAGTCTTTTCAAGTGAGGAGGGGGGGGGTTACGGAAACTCAGCAGTCATCGTCCTGCGTCCGCGACGGGTCGTACCCGAGCAGGTCACCGGGTGTGCACTGCAGCTCGCGGCAGATCGCATCCAGCGTGGAAAAACGGATCGCGCGTGCTTTGCCGGTCTTCAGGATCGACAGGTTGGCCAACGTGATGTCGATGCGCGTGGCCAGCTCGGACAGCGTCATGCCCCGCTGCTGCAGCATCCGGTCCAGCGTGATCACGATGGCCATCAGACCAGGCCATCCAGGTCCTCGCGCATCGCGGTGCCGACATTGAACACGTGGGCGATGACGAAGAGCATCAGAACGGCGATCAGGCCGGTGATCGACATGCCGCCGCCCACCTCCATCCAGGCGAACTGCGGTCCCATCCAGCGCGCATACAGCCCGATCGCGATGGAAAGCAGCTCCATTGCCAGCATCAGCCAGGCCATCCGCCGCAGGCGAAGGACGTTGCCGCGGGTGAACGGCTGGCGGTCGCGGACCGATCGGACCAGGCGCTGCAGGTGGCGCAGGAACACCAGGCCAAGGCCCAGCAGGGCACTGATCGCCAGCAGGCCGATGCAGAAATGCAGCAGCAGGTGGGAGGGATCGCCATGGCTGGACACCACCGCAGCGTCGACGCTGTCGAGCAGGCGCTGCGGCCTGTGCAGCACCAGCGGCAACGCAGACAGCGCGGCCAGGACGCCCAGCCAGCACATGGCCATGACGGCGTGGATCGCAGCATGGGTCAGGTTGAAGATGCCGCGCGGGTCGGGCGAACGGCGGATGACGCTGGGCACGAAGCCTCCGGCAGACGGACGTCGGATGAGCGCCCACGGATTTATTGATAAACGATAAACCCTGTCGTGTCCAGCACGCTGTGCCTGCGCTGCCGGGGCATGCCGCGCGGCGTGCGGGCGCGCCGCCCGGATCAGCCCGGCCGGTCAGGCATCGGCGTGCGCATCAAGCGCCGCGCGCAGTGCCGCGATCTGCGCCGGATCGCTCTGCCCGTACGTGGCGTCCAGTCCGGCCAGATCCGGGTTGTGATGGCGCATGCCACTGGCAATGCGGCACCGGGCAGAGGCATGCAGCTCCCTGCAACCGGTGCGCACCGCGATGCCGACGACGGTATCGGGCGTGATGCCCGCGCCGGCGATCACGCCGATCCGTCCAGCGGCCTGCGTCACCGTTTGCGCCAGCGCCTGCGCACCCCTCATCGCCGATGCCTGCCCACCGGAGCTGAGCACGCGCGTGCAGCCCAGGGCGATGACCTGCTCCAGTGCCGCCTGCCGATCACGTGCCGCATCGAATGCGCGGTGGAAGGTGACCTGCAGGGGACCGGCTGCGACCACCATCGCACGGCACAGCGGCTCGTCGACGTCGCCATCGGCGGTCAGCGCACCGACCACGACGCCGTCCGCCCCCAACGCGCGGCAGTGGCGGATGTCGTCGAGCATCGTGTCCACTTCCCACCCGCTGTACAGGAAGTCGCCGGCACGGGGACGCACCAGGACGAACAGGGGCAGGCGTACCCGATCGCGAGCGACCGCCAGCGTGCCATGCGAGGGGGTCAGGCCGCCACTGGCGAGATCGGCGAACAGCTCCACCCGGTCGGCACCGCCAGCCTGCGCTGCAAGGGCCGAGCCGACGCCGTCGCAGGCGATTTCCAGCAACCGGCGCATGCTCAGGCCTGCCCGCTGGCGTAGACCGAGGCGGCATCGCGCAGGTCATCCTGGCGCTGCGCGTCACACACCGCGTAGACAAACCCACGGTGCAGCGCGAACGCACCCACCTCGCCCTGCCGGTCCATGGCCAGGAAGCACACCTGGAGGGTACGGCTGGCCTCGGGACGCTTGCGCACCACGCGCGCGATCGCCTCCCGGCACGCCTGGGCCGGGCTGCGCCCCTGCCGCATCAACTCGACCACCAGGAACGCTGCCGCATTGCGGATCATTTCCTCGCCGACGCCGGATGCCGTTGCCGCGCCGACTTCGTTGTCCACATAGAGACCGGCACCAATGATCGGACTGTCGCCTACGCGGCCCTGCAGCTTCCACGCCATGCCGCTGGTCGTGCATGCACCCGCCAGGCGACCCTGTGCATCGAGCGCCAGGATCCCCAGCG
This sequence comes from Pseudomonadota bacterium, assembly GCA_037033225.1. GTDB lineage: Bacteria > Pseudomonadota > Gammaproteobacteria > Xanthomonadales > Xanthomonadaceae > Stenotrophomonas. The sequence continues at coordinate 5,898 of JAZBLM010000001.1, read as the reverse complement.
TGTCGTGGTTGCTGCTGTCACCGGGGATCGTGCGACGCTCGGCGTTGATCTGCGGGGCGTAGCGTGCCGTCTGGCGCCAGGCCTTCCACGCTTTTTCCGCCGCCGGTGTCAGCAGCGGTTCGCGCGGGAAGCCCTGTTCGATCGCGAACTGCTGCGCGCCCTGCCCGACCAGCATCACGTGCGGGGTCGCGTCCATCACGCGGCGCGCGACTGACACGGGATGCAGGATGTCGACCAGGGCGGCCACCGAGCCACAGCGCCCATCACCGTCCATGATGCTGGCATCCAGGCTCAGGATTCCGTCACGGTCGGGATGGCCACAGCGGCCCACCGTCGGGTTGCACAACTCGCTTTCAGCCCAGCGCGCGCCCTGCTCCACGGCGTCCAGCGCGCTGCCGCCGGCCGCAAGACTTCGCCATGCGGCCTGGTTGGCGCCGACACCGAAATCCCAGGTAGACACCACGCGTGGCCCGCGCGGCTTGCCGGCCGCCTGCACTGCGCGTGGCAGGCCCAGTGCACCGGTGGCCAGCGCCCCGGCCTGCAGGAAGGTTCTTCGATTGGTCATGCGCTGCGACTCCCGGCGGCCAGGACGGATATCCCGTGCCTGCAGTATCGGTGATTCCGGTGCTCAGGATGCCGTGCCGGGAAGCGGCTCGATCCATGCGGCAGCGCCCAGCACGCCGAGCTCGCCGTGCTCCACACGCCATACCGGAACCTGCTGCAGCACCTCCCCGAGCACGCCTTTGTTGAGGTACCGCTGCACGAACGGACTGCCGGGCAGGAACGGCGCGATATGCGACGACACACCGCCGGCAAGGTAGACCGACCGCGCACCGAAGGTGATGGCGAGATCCCCGACCAGGCTGCCGAGCCACCCGCAGAACACGTCCACCGCCTGCAGCGCCAGCGGGTCGCTGCCCTGGTGAGCGGCCGCCAGCAGGCGCTCGGTGTCGGGCCACTGCGGCACGGCACCCTGCAGCTCGCACAGCGCGCGGTAAAGGTGGATCATGCCGGTGCCCGACAGCACGCGCTCGTTGTCGACGTGTGGCCAACGCCCCAGCAGCAGGCGCAGCACGTCCAGTTCGAGGGCCGTGCCAGCCGACAACGCGGCATGACCGACTTCACTGGCCAGGACCGGGCGCTGACCATCGGCGAACCGCAACGCCGCGCCGAGCCCCGTGCCCGGCCCCAGCACGAGCGCGGGCCAGGCCGTAGCGGGCTCTTCCGCTCCATGCAGGACGGTCAGCGCGTCGGCACGCACATGGGGAATGGCCAGCGCCACCGCTTCGAAGTCATTGATGAGCTGCAGCGAAGCCAGTCCCGCTTCGCGACGCGTTGCCTCGCACCCTACCGGCCACGGCAGGTTTGCGTTGACGAGGGTATCGCCCTTCAGAATGCCCGCGATGGCCACCACCGCGTCCACGTCGGACAGCGACCGGGCCCCGGCGAACGCAGACAGGATGGTCGCGAGACTGGCGTGATCGGCGCAGCGGAACCGGCGCACAGTCTGCGTGGCTGCCACGCCGCCATCACGATCGGCCCACGCCAGCCGGGCGAACGTACCGCCGACATCGGCAACGATGCGCGCTCGCGTGACAGGCAGGGGGTGCGGCAGGGAAGAAGGGCTCTGGATGGAGACCGGGGACGAAGCCGCAACGTTCACTCGCACGCCTTTACGGAAAGCAACTCAATGGCGCTGATTCTCAGCCATCGTCCACGCTTTGCATAGCGCGGACGGCGTCGGCTCAGGCCGCGCCCGCCATCGACTGGCGCGCGATCATGCGCGAGGGCCGGCTGGGAAACGCATGGCGCAGGATGCGCCAGACCACCTGGCCGAACTGGCTCGGCAGCGAACCGGTGTTGTAATGCTGCCCGTAGCGGCGGCAGATCGCCTTCACTTCCACGGCGATGCGTGCATAACGGTTGGCCGGCAGGTCCGGATAGAAGTGGTGTTCGATCTGGTGGCTGAGGTTGCCCGACAGCACATTGATCAACCAGCCGCCCTTGAGGTTCGACGAGCCGCGCAGCTGGCGCAGGTACCAGTGGCCGCGTGATTCGTTGCGCAGGCAATCCTTGGAGAACGTTTCGGCGTCTGCGGTGAAGTGGCCGCAGAAGATGATCACATAGGTCCAGATGTTTCGCATGCCGTTGGCGACCAGGTTGCCGAGCATCACCGGCAGGAAGAACGGTCCAGCCAGCGCGGGGAACAGCAGGTAATCCTTGCCCAGCTGGCGCCCCATCTTTGCGGCGACCGGACGCGTCTCCCTCCACAGCTGGTGCGCGGTCATCCGGCCCTTCAGCCAGCGGCCGATGCGCAGGTCCTGGATGGCCACGCCCCACTGGAACATCAGGGCGAAAACCGGCGCGATGATGGGCTGCAGCAGGTAGAACGGACGCCAGCGCTGCTCCGGGAAGATGCGCAGCAGGCCGTAGCCGATGTCATCGTCCATGCCACGCACATTGGTATAGGTGTGGTGCTTGAAATTGTGCGTCTTGCGCCAGTTGTCACTGGTGGCGACGATGTCCCACTCGTAGCGGTTGCCGTCCAGCTTGGGGTCGCCGGTCCAGTCATACTGGCCATGCATCACGTTGTGCCCCAGCTCCATGTTCTCGAGGATCTTGGACAGCGCCAGCAGCAGCGTGCCGGCGATGCACGCCGGCCACAGCAGGGCCGGGAAGTACAGCGGCGAGAACGCACCGGCGAACAGCAGCAGGCGGCCAAGCACGCCGGACCAGCGTACCGCCGCCGCGACACGGCGGATGTAGCGGGTATCAGCCGCGCCCAGCTCACCGATCACGCGGTCGCGGATGGCGTCCAGCTCGGCGCCGAAGGCGTTCAGCTCAGCAGGGGTCAAGGCACGATCGGGACGGCTCATTGCGAAGTTCCTCAGAGATCCAGGACCAGGTCGGTGGTCGGTGCGCTGACACAGATCCGGACCGGCATGGCCGGCTCGTCCTGGTCCTCGCCAGTGCGCAGGTGCCTGGTGGCACCGCTTGCGCGTACGCAGGTGCAGGTATTGCAGATACCCATCCGGCAGCCGTGCTTCGGCTTCAGCCCCTGTGCTTCCAGGCTGTCCAGCAGCGCCCTGCCCCGCGGCACGGTCAGCGTGCGCCCGCTGCGCGCCAGGGTGACCTGCACCTCGCCCTGCACCGCATCGGATGCCACGGGCGGGGTGAAGGCTTCGGCCTGGAACCCGGCCACATGGTGCAGCAGGCGCGCGCGCGCAGCAGTGACGAAGCCATCCGGACCACAGGCCAGCACGTGGCGCTGTGCCAGGGGTACATCGCCGAGTCCGTCGAAGTCGATCGCGCCGACGCGGGCGGCGGGCGCCGTCGCGTCACGCGTGGCCAACAGGCGTACCGTCAGCTGCGGATGCTGCGCCGCCAGCGCGTCCAGTTCAGCGGCGAAGCTGAAGCCGGCAGCACTGCGCTCCCAGTAATAAAGGTCCACGGGCGCGGCCAGCGGACGCGCGCACAGCGCCCGCAGCAGGCTGCGCATGGGCGTGATGCCGCTGCCGGCTGCCAGCAGCAGCAGCGGCACGGCGGTCGGCAGCGAGAAGTCCCCGAAGGCCGCGCCAATGTGGAACACGGTGCCGACACGGGCCTGCCTGACCAGATGCTGGCTGACCCGCCCGCCGTCCACCGCCTTCACGGTGATGGCGAGATGCCGGCGGTCCAGCGGGGTCGGGCTGTAACTGCGCTGCAATACCCGTCCATCGATTTCCACACCCAATGTGACGTGCTGGCCGGGCTGCATGCCGCGCCAGTGGCGGTTGGTCCGCAACACCAGGGTGCAGGCACCCTCGCCCGCCGGCTCGCGTCGCACCAGCCGCGCCATGGGCTGGCGGAGGGTCCACAAGCCGTTGAACTGCCCTGCCCAGTAGTCGAACAGCGCCGGGGAAAGCCAGCGGTGGGGCGACAGCAATGAGGGACGAACAAGCAGGTCGGAAGGGGCGGCAGTGTTCATGGGTGAACTATACGTGCGCGCACACAGCTGTGTATACAGGTGTATACCAAACCGATCAGGTATGATTCACGCTCGCCCAGCCGGTTGTCCCATGCCCCCCATCGTCACCCCTCCGCCCGAAGACGCCACGCCGGTCCGCCGTACGGTGACCCGCGAGGATCTGATCATCGCGGCGCTGGCGCTGATCGGGCCGCATCGCAGCCTGTCCACCCTCAGCCTGCGCGAGGTCGCGCGCGAAGCCGGCATCGCGCCGAACAGCTTCTACCGGCAGTTCCGCGACATGGACGAACTGTCCATCGCACTGATCGACCTGGCCGGGCGCTCGCTGCGCACCATCATCGGCCAGGCCCGTCGCCGCGCCACCGTCTCGGCCACCAGCGTGGTCTGGGTCTCGGTTGAGACGTTCATGGAGCAGCTTCGCGCCGACGACAAGCTGCTGCATGTCCTGCTGCGCGAAGGCGCGGTGGGTTCGGACGATTTCAAGCACGCGGTGGAGCGTGAGCTGCAGTATTTCGAGGACGAGCTGCAGGTCGACCTGGTGCGGCTTGCAGCGATGGATGGGGTCCGCCTGCATGCGCCGCAGCTGGCCGCAAAGGCGATCACCCGGCTGGTGTTCGCGATGGGCGCCAGCGCGATGGATCTGCCGCCCGAGAAGGATGCCGAGCTGATCGAAGAGATCTCGACGATGGTGCGCATGATCATCGTCGGTGCACGCACGCCGGCCGCGTTCCGCCGCAGGCGCTGAGGCGGTAGTGACGGCCGCTGGCCGTCATGGGGCGCCCCCTCTTTCTCGGAGGGCCAGCGGCCGTCACTACCCCCGTTGCTGTTGTCGTTGACCTGACGTTGTGGTCGCGGGTGTCACCCTGCGCCACTGTCTCAACGATAAGGAAGCTCCCCCATGCGCGCTGCCCTCCACAGCCAGTTCGGCGATCCCGTCACCGTACTCTCCGCCGGCCAGGCCGAGCTGCCCTCTCCCGGCCCGGGCGAGGTCCGCATCCGGACCACGCTGGCGCCCATCCACAACCACGACCTGTGGACGGTCCGTGGCCAGTACGGCTACAAGCCCGAGCTGCCGGCGATCGGCGGCAGCGAGGGCCTGGGCGTCATCGACGCACTGGGCGAGGGGGTCGACGGTGCTCTCAAGGTCGGGCAGCGCGTGGCGGCAGCGTCGGTGCACGGCACCTGGGCGGAGGCGTTCATTGCGCCGGTGCGCATGGTCATCCCCATGCCGGACACGATTGACGATGCGACCGCGGCCCAGCTGATCGCCATGCCGTTGAGCGCCCTGATGCTGCTTGAGTTCCTGCAGGTGAAGCGCGGCCAGTGGATCGTGCAGAACACGGCCAACGGCGCGGTCGGCAAGACACTCGCGATGCTGGCGCGCGCTCGCGGCGTCAACGTCGCCAGCCTGGTCCGTCGCGATGACGGGGTGGCCGAGCTGGAAGGGCTGGGCATCGCCGACGTGTTCTCCACCGCCAGCGAGGGCTGGCAGGATGCAGTGCGCGCGCGGCTGGGCGAATCCCTCGCCACGGCGGCGGTGGACTCGATTGGCGGCAAGGCCAGCGCCGAACTGGTCGGGCTGCTGGGCGAGAACGGCACGCTGGTCTCGTTCGGCTCGATGACCGGGGAGCCGATGCAGATCCCCTCGGGCGAGGTCATCTTCAAGCAGGCCACGGTCAAGGGTTTCTGGGGCAGCAAGGTCAGCCAGGCGATGGCCGTGGACGACAAGCGGCGGCTGGTGGGCGAACTGCTGGAGCGTGCAGCGTCGGGTGAACTGAAACTGCCGGTGCAGGCGGTTCATTCGCTGGAAGACATCGCCGAGGCCGCCAAGGCCAGCCTGGCGTCGGGACGTACCGGCAAGATTCTGCTGCGCATGACCAACGACTGATCGCGTCCAGGCGGCCAGTGCTCACCGCGTGACGTCTGGCAGC